>CAJXJV010000070.1 GCA_913055135.1 uncultured Desulfurobacterium sp.
TGTTTTTAAAGATGAAAATATAAAGTTCGCTATTTACCAACAAGAAGGGGTTGACTTCTATGTTCTAATTTACCCAAAAGAGAGAAGAGTTAAGGTCTATAAGTTGACTAATGGACACTATGTAAAGGTCTTTGATGATGTTAAAGGAATGCTCGAAATGGAGTTTCAGTCTGGGTGTTCATTGGAACTGGATTTAGAAAAGTTATGGGAAGAAGTTATTTAAAAGCCTGAATCCATCCTTTTTGTTCTCTTTATAGATTTCTATTGCAAGCCTTAAATCTTTTTCACGAATTCCAAGCTTTTTGAGGATTTCTTTGTTTCTTATTAAATGATATCCCACAAATTGAAGAAGGTTTCGTGGTTTATCAGAGAACTTTGCACTTTCAAAGTCAATGATTCGAAAACGTCCGCCGTCAAAGATGAGATGTTTTTCCCCTTTAATCTCAGAGTGCTGAACTCCTGCTTTATCAAGGAGATAACAGCTCCTTAGAGCTTCTTTGATGACAGTATAAGGGTCGTAATTTTCAAGAGCCTTTGAAAAAGTTAGACCTTCTATGAACTCCATAGCGATAAATTCAGAAGTACAAAGGTATGGATAAGGTGCAGGGTTTTCACTTTTTAGCTTGTTGGTCAGGTAATTCAGAATTTCACACTCTTTTTGAAGAGGGTTCTCTTTTTCCACGTCTGAGCGGAGGACTTTTACGGCAACGGGTTTGCCCCTGTACAATCCTTTGAAAACAACTCCTCTGTAGCCTTTAGCGATGAAAGAATCAAGAGTTATTCCCTTTTCTTTCAACAGGTTTAAGAGTTTGTTTATTCTCTCTTTTCTTTTAGCAGGATAATCCAGGTATTCATAAAATTGTGAAGTCTGGAATTCCATATGCCTCCTTCAAGCATTTCTTTATCAGGGCTTTTTCTGTCAACTGTAGCACTTTCTTGTGCCAGTAAACTCTGTAGTGAGAGAGTTTTTTTTCAGCGACTTCTTTACACTTTTCTCCAAGGGGAGACCTTTTAGAGAGAAATTCGTAAAAAGTTTCTTCAAACCTGATGAGTTCGTTCTCTATCTGTCTGATGTCTTCAAGCTTTTTGAGTTCCCTGAGCTTCTCTAAGATAGAGAGATCCTCAACTCCAACTTCAAGAAGAACCGATTTGAGGATTTTGTAGAGTTTGTCTAATTTCAGATAGGGAATAGTTTCTTCTCTCAATGTACCTAAGGCGTCTTTCGCCTCTTTCCTGGTATAGCTTTTGAACTTTTTTTTAACCAGGTCGCCAATGTCTTTAAGGGAGAACCTCCTGGGGAGCTTCTCTTCACTTAAGGTGAGAAGAACAAAACCGAGAGGAATATCAAGGGAATACCACTCTCTTACTATCGGGGTGTCGTTTACACCTGAAAAAAAGAAGGAGTTGGGGTATGCTTCTTCCAGTCCTGTCTTTATTTCATTCAGGTATTCGCTGAGGCTCTTTTCTCTATCCATTGAATGAACTCCTGATACAGCTCCCTTATCTCTCTTTTGAGGGATTCAATTCTACCACTGTAGTTGATTAATCCACCAAAGAGCCTCTTTTCAGTCTCAGCCCATCTAATCTCCCTGTAGAGCTCTACACACTTTTTGAACTTCTCTTCACTCTTTCCAAGTAGATTAAGTGCTTCAAATGTGCTCCCTATTCTTTTTCTTATGAAGAGTTGGTAGATGTAGCCAATAAACTCAAGGTCAACCACACCTCCTGTGGAGTACTTAACATCGTTTTTCCCTTTGCCCAGCTCTCTTTCAAGAGTTTCTCTCATCTTCAAAATCTCTTCTACAGTTTCTTTGCTAAGGGGTTTCCCGAATAGGAACTCTTCAACCACCTTTTCTGTTTCTTCTTTTAGATTTCCTAATAGGAATCTGAACCTTGTAAACGCAAGTCTTTCCCAGACTCTTGCTGTTTTTTCTGTGTATTCTCTGAAGTAGTTTAATGTGAATATGAGCTCTCCTTTTTCTCCAAACGGCCTGAGACGGGTGTCAACTTCGTATCCCAGGGATTCTAACTCTTTTATTAGTTTAAGAGCTTTCTCCGTTTCATTTGATGGTTTCTCAGAGAAGAAGAGAAGGTCAATATCTGAACCGACGTTCATTTCTCTGCTTCCATGTTTTCCAAGAGATGCTAAGGAGAATCCTGGTTTTAGCTTTCCGTATATTGTCTCTATGACAAAATCGGCAATTGTTGTTAGCTCTTTAAAGAACTCTTCAATCTCTGTTCTTCTTAGTCTAAGTCTTAGAAGAGCCCTAATCTCAGAGAGGTTTTTGACAAAAAGAAGATTTTTAAACTCTTCGTAATCTTTCCTCAGTCCCTCAAGGCTTACGGGATTTTCTATATAGTCCGGGTCCAGCATGAAATCGACTATTTCCGGGGTCTCTCTAAAACGTTTTATGAAAAACTCCTTTGTTGAAAGAAGGAAGAAGAGGAGCTTTAAAGCGTGGATTTCAGAAACTATAGAGAAGAAAAAAACCCTGCCTTCTTCCTTTTCAAAGAAGGAGATAAGGTTTTTCATCATATTTTTTGAATCGGGAGCCTCGAATAGGAGCTCTAAGAATCTATCTCCCATAACGTCAAGTCTGTTGATCTCCTCTATGGAAAGGCTTTTAAGATTTAAGAGAACATCAATGAATCGCTTAACTTCTTCAGGTTCCCTGAACTTCATTTTCTGTAAATCTTCGACTGTAACAACCGAAAGAGGTTTTCTATCTCCTGTTGGGAAGAACTTGTTAAAGTAGTTATTGACAGTTTTCATTACAGAAGTGAGTTCTTCTAAAAAAGATTCTCTGTTCTCAAATCCCATCTTTTTTGCGAGCTCTTCGGCTTCTTCTCCTTCTGGATGGAACGTCTGAGTCTGTCTGAAGTTTGTTATCTGGAGCATGTGTTCTGCTCTTCGCAGGAAAATGTAGGAGTCTTTGAGGTCTAAATACTCTTTCTCAGTCAGGAATCCCCATTTGAGGAGTCTTTTTAGAGCTACAAGTGTGTTCTTTGAGCGGATTTGTGGATACTTTCCACCGTAGATGAGCTGAAAAGCCTGAACGATAAACTCTATCTCCCTTATTCCACCTTCTCCTAATTTCAGGTCTATCTTCTTTCCTTTCTTTATTACCTTGCTCTTTATGCGTTCCTTTAGTCTTAAAACCTCTTCTATCAGCGTCAGGTCGATGTACTTCCTGAAGACAAAAGCTCTTGCAAGTTTTACAAACTCAATTCCTGTTTTCTTCAGGTCTCCTGCCGATGGTCTGGCTTTAAGGAGGGCAAACCTTTCCCATGGACGGGCAACTGCTGTGTAGTACTGTTCTAAGGCTTCAATATCGTTGCAGACGGGTCCCATCGTTCCATTTGGGCGAAGCCTGAGATCAACGACCATTCCTGTACCTTCTTCTGTTTTTTTCGTAAGGAGGTCTGTTATATAGTTTGAGAGAATTGTGAAGTAGTCGTGGTTCTGAAGTTTTCCGTAAGAGCCTCCGGAGGTTTCACCGTACCTTGTCTCGTATATGAAGAGGAGGTCTATGTCAGAAGCGTAGTTAAGCTCAAAACCGCCGGCCTTTCCCATATCGACAACTATGAATCCGGATGATGGCTTGCCGTATCTCTTTTCCATTACTTTTTCAGAGAATCTGAGTGAAGCCTTTATTACAGCATCGTGGATAAGGGTTACGTCCCTTACCAGCTCACTGAACTTCGCAAAGTTCAAGATGTCTCTCAAGACCACCCGTGCCATCTGGAGATTCTTGTAAATTCTGATTCTGTTCATAAACTCTTTCTCTGTTTCGTTTTCAACTTCAGGGATTGAGAAGTCGGAAGGGAGGAAGCGCTTTTTATAGATGTTTTTCAAATCTTCAAGGAGCTCCACATGCTTTGTCAGAAAGTCTCCAAGGAACTGGGAGTAGGAGAAGAGAATTATAAGGTGGTAAAGAAAATCTCCTTTTAGAAAATCTGGCATCTGGCAGGAGAGTTTTTCTCTCAGTTTTTCAGTATAGATGAGAGCTCTTCTTCTATTTGGTAGCTTTTCTGAATTCTCAATGAAGTCGAGAGTCTTCTGCCATTCGGGTTCAAAAATGGTTCTACATTTGTCCATTAAAAATCTCATGTCTGTCTCCCTATTGCCTATTTGCCTTTCGCCCTTCTTTCAAAAACCCCAGGTATGCCCATTTCTTCCCTGTATTTTGCGACGGTTCTCCTTGCTATTTTGATTCCTTCTTTCTTTAATATTTCTGCAATCTTACTGTCGCTTAGAGGTTTCTTCTTATCTTCAGATTCGATGATTTGACGGATTTTCTCCTTTATGTTATCTGTTGATTCCCCCGAAAGGCTTTTACGGAAGAAGTATTTAAACGGATAGATTCCATAGGGGGTTTCGACAAATTTGTCCTTTACTGCACGGCTTATGGTTGATTCATGAATGGAGAGTTTTTCAGCGATATCCTGATAGCTGAGGGGTTTAAGGGTTTTTCCATCTCTTAGAAATTCTTTCTGGACTTCAAAGACTGCTTCTGCAACCTTCCGTAGAGTTTCGTTTCTCTGGTCAATTGCTTTTTTAAGGTTGAGAGCTCGCTGGTACTTTTCAGTTATGTACTTTTTGACCTCTTCTGTTGTGGCGTAGCGGAGATAACCACTGTTTATTTTCAGAGCAAAAGTTTTAGGAGAAATTATTTCCACCATTATTTTTTCACCTGAAAGGTAAACCCTTATATCGGGAGCTATCTTCACGTTGAAATCCCCTGTGTTTCCAGGCTCCGGATCAAGGCGTTTCAGGCAGCATAGGAACTCTTCGAACTCTTCCTCCGATAGTCCTGTTTCCTCCATGAAATGTTTCTTTCCTTTTTTGAGAAGTTCCAGTTTTTTAACCGCTTCTATAAATTTAAGAGGAGCCTGGAGCTCTTCTAACTGGACGGCAAACGCTTCCCAGAGAGTGTAAGAACCACATCCAGCCGGTGTAAACCTCTTTATCTTTTCCCTTACCCTTTTTACGTCCTCAACTGAAACGGAAAGCCTGTTGCCAATTTCCTCTTCCGAAAGTGTTAGATAGCCCTTTTTGTCAAGATTATCGATAATAAGGGAGGCTATTTCAAATTCTTTATCGTCCAGTTCCAGTCTTGCCTGCTGGAGGAGGGATTCTCTTAGAGAAGTGGGGGAAGGAATCTCAAAAGTTGTCTCTTCTTTTGGTTCATAAAGAAAAACGTTTCCATCCTCTATGACAAAGTCAAGAACAGTTTCTTCTTTTTCTTTTTCCTGTGAACTTTCCTCTTCTTCCAGTTCTAAGAGTGGATTTTCCTCAATTTCATTTAGTATTGCTTCTTCTAATTTCAAAATGGGAAGCTGGAGAAGTTGAAGATTTAGAAGTATTCCCGGTGTTAATTTGAGCTGTAGAGTTAGTTTGCCGACCTGTTCTATCTTCTGCTTCATGTAACCTCTATGATAGAATTTTTAATTATGAAGAAAAAATATGTCTTTACTTTCATTGTAACACTGATTCTCTTTGTAGCTGGTTGTGGAGTTGTAAAAACTTCCCCCTTTGGGGAAACCTCCTTTATCTTCATTCCTACTTCTCAGGAAGTTGCCCTCGGAAGACAAGCAGCAAGAGAAATTGAAAAAAGGGAGAAGCTCTGCAGGGATCCAGTTGTAAACGGTTACGTTGCATGGGTTGGAAGCAAAATTGCCGCCGTTTGCGATAGACACGATATAACTTACCATTATAAGGTTATTGAATCGGATGAACTTAATGCGTTTGCACTTCCAGGAGGTTGGGTTTACGTCTATACAGGACTTTTGAAGAAGCTGAGAAACGAAGCTGAGCTTGCTTTTGTTCTTGGTCATGAAACAGGGCATATAGTTGGGAGACATGCTATAAGGAGGCTTCAGCTCATCTATGGAATCAATTTCTTACTTTCCCTGACCCTGAAAGGTAAAGAATTGGAACCTGCAGAGCAGGAAATAATCAAAGTTCTCTACGCTCTTGTTGTAAATGGATACAGCAGAAAGGAAGAGCTTGAAGCCGATGCAATGGGTGCTTACTATGCAGGAAAAGCTGGCTGGAATCCTGTGGCTTCGATTGAAACCATAAAGCTACTTGATTCACTTATGAAGTTCAAGCCTTCTGGAGTCACGGAGCTCTTTATGGATCATCCGACAAACAAGAAGAGAATAGAGAATCTCAACTACTGGATATCAACATTTCGAAAAGAGTGGCTGAAGAATCCTTTCAACGAGGAGCGTTACAGAGAGAAGGTTTTGAGGAGGCTTGGTGTTGGAAATCTTGAAAGTCGGAAAGGAGACAATCATTCAGGAAGCAGAGGCGCTAAAAGATCTCGCAGGGCATCTTGATGAGAGTTTTGTAAAGGCTGTTGAGCTACTCTATAAAACAAAAGGTAGGGTGGTTCTCACAGGAGTTGGGAAGTCTGGTCTTATATGTAAGAAAATTGCTGCAACGTTTGCAAGCACAGGTACTCCTGCTTTTTTCCTTCATCCTGGTGATGCTGCCCACGGTGACCTTGGAATGGTCAGGGGAGATGATACCGTTATTGCCGTTTCGAACAGTGGGGAGACTGCTGAACTTTTAAACATTGTTCCCGTAATAAAGAGTTTTGGAATTCCGGTAATTGCAATAACAAACAATTCTGAGTCTTCGCTTGCAAGGTTTTCAGATGTGACTCTTCTTCTCCATGTTGAAAAAGAAGCCTGTCCTCTTGGATTGGCTCCAACGACTTCAACAACTGCAACTTTAGCCTTAGGAGATGCTCTTGCTGTAACTTTGATGAAGCTTAAGGGATTTAAAAGTGAGGATTTTGCAAGGTTTCATCCCGGTGGAAAGCTTGGAATCAGGCTGCCGAGAGTCA
>CAJXJV010000071.1 GCA_913055135.1 uncultured Desulfurobacterium sp.
CAAATACCCAAAATTAAAAGTGAAAGGGCAGAAATAAAGAGTGAAATAAAGAAACTTGTCACAAGCCTCAGAGGAAGAAATCCTGCAAGATTTTGAACCTTCCAGTTTCCAAGGTTTGAGTACCTGATAAAGACAAAAAGACCGAAAACTACAGAAACTAAAAGAGCAAAGGCGTGCAAATCCGACATGTTCTTTGAGATTTCCCATATATCGGCATTGGCAGCAAAGGGAAAAGCCAAGATAACAGCTCCAGTTAATTCTTGAATTAGGTCACTGAAATTTAAGTTCTGCTTTCTAATTTCAAGAGTTTCTGCTACCCTTGAAATTTTCTTATCTAAGGCTACGAGTTCCTTTTCTATTCTCTCTATCTTTTCTCTCTCCAGCATCTCCTCACTACAGCTTCAGAATTATTTTCAGACTGTAAAACCCAGAGAGGAGAAATTTATCCTTTTTCTGCCAGATTTCAGCAACCGCTCCCTTCTTAAAGGCAATTCTGTTTGGACTGAGACAGGTTTTTTTAGGAGTTCAGCCAGAATTTCAGCAGTTTTTAGAGCTCTTTCACAAGGACTTGAAATGATGGGTAAATCTGCCTTTCCATGCCTTATCAGGAAGATTCTCCTCACTTTATCCGTCTTACCCATCTCTCAAAGTACTCCTGGGAATTGAATTCTCTCTCTTCTGGCCTCGTGTACTCTCCTGTTGGAAGGAGAATTCTGGCCTTTGCAGTATCTCTTAACTGAACCTCAAAAATCGTTTTCAACTTCTCTTTCAACTCTCTATCTTCTATCGGAACAAGGGTTTCCACTCTCCTGTGGAAATTCCTTGGCATCCAGTCAGCACTACTTATGAAGACCTTTTCTTCACCATCAGCTCCGAAGTAGAAAATCCTTGCATGTTCAAGGTACTTTCCAACGATACTGATTACTCTTATGTTCTCACTCACTCCTTCAATCCCAGGTCTCAAACAGCAGATTCCCCTTACTATCAGGTCAATTTTCACACCGGCCTGAGAAGCTCTGTAAAGAGCCTTAATAGCATCGGGATCCACAAGGGAGTTCATCTTCGCAATTATCCTGCCACTTTTACCGAGTTCTGCCTCTTCCTCTATCATTTCAAGGATTTTCTTCTTCAGGTCAACCGGAGAGATGAAGCGTTTACTGAGCTCAGGTGGGTGAAAGTAACCGGTAAGAACGTTGAAAATCCTTGAAACATCCTCACCAATTTCTGAATCAGAAGTTAGATAACTCACATCTGAGTAGATTTTTGCAGTCTCAACGTTGTAATTCCCCGTTCCAAGGTGGACGTATCTCTTTATTCCGCTTTCTTCTTTTCTGACAATCATCAACAGCTTTGCGTGGGTCTTAAGCCCTGAAATTCCGTAGATAACGTGGACACCTTCTTCTTCAAGCCTCTTTGCCCAAACTATGTTACTCTCTTCGTCAAACCGCGCCTTTATCTCAACGACAGCTGTTACTTCCTTCCCTTTCTGTGCAGCCCTGCTGAGAGCTTCAACTATTGGCGAATTTCTTCCAGCTCTGTAGAGAGTCTGTTTAATTGCAAGAACGTTGGGATCCTCTACAGCCTCCTCAACCAGTTCAACAACAGGATCAAAAGATTCGTAAGGATGGAAGAGAATAAACTCATGATTTTTCAAAGCGTTGAATCTCTCTACGTTAAACTGAGGTGGATAGTAGGGGACATGGGGTGGAAACTTCAGATCCGATCTATCTATCTCTCTGTAAAGACTCCAGAGGTCTGAAAGATTGAGGGGAATATTCAGTTTGTAGATGTCGTAATCCTTTATCTCAAGTTCATCTTTCAGGAAATTCAGTATAAAGTTTGAACCACCATTTATTTCAAGTCTGACCGGCTTTCCGAATCTCCTCTTCCTCAGTCCTTTCTCTATCTCCTCAAGGAGATCATCTGCCTCGTCTTCCTGAATGATGATATCCGCATCTCTTGTTACCCTGAACGTTGCAACGCTTCTTATCTTCTGATCAGGAAAGAGCTTTCCAATGTGATGAATAATTAAGTCTTCAAGGTAGAGGTAGTGCTCTTCTCTCTCCTTTTCCTTCAACTTTACAAACCTTGGAAGAACCTTCGGAATAGGAATGAGTCCGAACTTGAGTTCCTCAGAGATTATCTCAACAATGATGTTAAAGCTAAGGGACGGGAGATGAGGAAATGGATGGGTCAGATCAACCGCTAAAGGAGTTAAAACAGGATAGACAAACTCCTCAAAGTATTTATCCGCTCTTTTCTTCAGAGTTTTTGGCAGGTCAGAGTATTTGTGAATGTAAATTTTCTCTGTCTTCAGTTCATATATAAGCTTCCTGTACTGAGCTTCCATCTCTTTCAAGAGCTGTTTTGTCTTTTGAGTTATCTTCCTCAATTGCTCCTTTGGGGTTAACCCATCAAAAGAAGGTCTGTTGATGTTGGCAGAGACCATCTTTTTGAGTCCCGCCACCCTTATCATGAAGAACTCATCAAGGTTTGTGAAAAATATGGCAATAAATTTGAGCCTCTCAAGGAGAGGATTGTTCAAATCCTCAGTCTCTTCCAGAACCCTTCTGTTAAACTCAAGCCAGCTGAGCTCCCTGTTTATGTAAAGCTTCGGATTGTCAAGGTTTATCTCCTTCTTCTCCTTAACAGACTCCATCCTCAATCACCCTTTTGAACACAATTCCTTCTCTAACTCCAGATTTAGAGATAACCAACTCTTTTACTTTGAATATATCCATCAGCTCAAGAACAACTATGGCAGCAACGGTAACAGTTTTTGCTCTCTCCACAGGAATTCCGTAACTTTCTGTAATCTCAATAGACCTCATTTTTTTAATCTTCCCAATAACTTCCTCAAGTTGTTTCTTCTTGATACGTCTCTTTCCAACAATCTTCCTTAGAGGTCTGATACTTCCTCCAACACCGATTAGAATCTCGCTCTCATAAATCTTGAAGTCGTAAGGGTTCACCAGTGCCCTGATCTGTCGCCTAATCCCAATTTCATCTTCCACATATCCATTTTTCACGTGATCTTTAAAGGAAAGCGTCCCAAGAGGATAGCTTTTACAGCTCTGTGGCTTTGAGTTAACTATCTCACAAATCTCAAGGCTTCCACCACCAATATCAAATAGAAGTCCTCTTTTTACCTTTACGTCTAAAAGAGCTCCAAGGGCAGAATAGTAAGCTTCCTCTTCTCCAGAAAGAACTTCAACATTTAAATACTCTTCGATTCTTTCCAAAAGCTCTTTTCTGTTTTCAGCAACTCTTACAACGTACGTTGCAAAAGCTATCGTGCAGTCTGTCTGGAACTCTTCAACCTTTTCCCTGAAATCTCTGAGAACTATCTCTAACTTCAGAATACCTTCTTCGGTCAGTTTCCCATCCTTCAAATAGTTCAGAAGTCTTACATAGATGGAATCTGAGTAGATCCTCTTTATCTTTTTTCCTTTTACCTTATAAACAACCAGTTTAACAGTATTTGAACCTATATCCACAACCGCAACTTTTTTCACAGCTCTTTCCTCGCTGCAAGAGCTGCCATCTGGATGGGCTGAAGAAGAGGTGGTGGCGTAATAGGTGGAAACGCTACTGTTTCAAGGGCAACAATCTGCGAAATATCCAATTTATCGGCTATTAATCGAGAGATGAAATCAACTAAAGGAAACACATACTTACTGCTTCCAATAATCTCTCCACCTAAAACTTTTCCAGACTTTGAAAAGTAGAGTTTGATTTTTAAAAGCTTACACCCTTCAATGGCTCCCGGATAGGCGTCTGTTGTATCAATTTCTGAAACTACAAACTCTATTTCCTTTCTCTTTAAGACCTTTTCTGTATAGCCAGAGAAACCGAAATACTTCCTGCCAGCCTCTGTTACACCTGCCGGAACAATTCCAGAATCTCTGACCTCAGGACCGGCAACGTTTAAACCTGCTATCCTTCCATCCCTTGCTGAAATGGAAGCAAACATTCCAGGAACAGGCTCTCCATCTATTGCAGACCTGTGAAGTACACAGTTTCCTGCTGCAAGGATGTTGTCCTCGGAGGTTCTCAGGAACTCATCAACAATAATCTCTCCTCTTTCTGAAATTGAAAGTCCAGCATCAACTGCTAACTTTGAGTTGGGCTTAAAACCTATGAAGACAAAGACAAGATCAGCTTCCATCTTCTCACCATCTTCAAAAACAACCCTTCTCACTCTTCCATTTCCCTCAAAACCTACTACTCTTGTATCCTTTACAATCCTTACATTCTGGCTTTTAAGTTCCTTCTCAATCTCTCTTTCAAAACTTTCAGAGAAAATTCCAGAGGCTATATGATCAGAGGCTTCAATGATAGTTATTTCCTTGTCTGGATATCCCTTGCTTATTTGATCTGCAAATCCAAGGCTTATGAAACCCGCACCGATAAGAACAATTCTCTTAGCACTCTTTACTTCATCAACGAGTTTTTGAACGTATCCTGTCTCTGTTGTGATGTAGTAGATTCCATCAAGATGACTATTTTCAACCATTAACGTATTTGGAATCCAGCCGGTTGCCAGAATCAACCTTTCGTAACGGTAGGAACTTCCATTTTCAAGGAAAACCTGCAATTCTGAAGGATTGATCGATGTGACTTTAGAAATAAGGAGTTCAACTCCTAAATCTTTAACCTTTGAAAGGGGATAAACGTTCTTCTCAGCAGGAATTCTCCCACTTACAACGTAAGGGATAGAACAGGGAATCTGAAAGTTTTCTTTATCGTTTATTAGAAGAACCCTTCTTTCAGGATAGAGAGTTCTGATAGTTTTTGCGGCATTAAATCCAGCAGGTCCTCCCCCTACAATAATAACATCAAACTTTTTCATGGCTTACCTCAAATTTGGTTTACATCCCCCACCCTCCCAGTTTAAGGAAAAGAAATTAGAAGTGTAGAAATTCAAGACACTTTTCAACTTCCCATTTGCTTCCGATAATTACCGGAACCCTCTGATGAAGATCTTCTGGAACGATATCTAAAATCCTCTCTCTTCCAGTAGTACCAATTCCCCCCGCCTGTTCTATGAGAAATGACATTGGGCTTGCCTCGTAGAGTAGTCTCAACTTTCCATTTGTATTCTTCTTATCTGCCGGATAGACGAAGATTCCCCCTTTCAGGAGAGTCCTGTGAACGTCTGCAACCATTGAACCAACATATCTGAGGGTGTATTTCTCTCCTTTCAGATAATCTATAAACTTTCTCAAACCTTCACTTGTCCACTTATCCCTGTTGGCTTCATTAATTGAGTAAATCTTTCCTTTCTCTGGCAGTTTAATCTCAGGATGGGAAAGGAGAAAGTTTCCAGATTCTGGATCGAATGTGAATCCAACAACTCCTTTTCCAAGGGACATTACAAGCATAGTACTTGGACCGTAGATAACGTATCCTGCTGCAAGCTGTTCTCTTCCCGGCTTCATGAGAGAGTCTTTATGGATGGAAAAAATCGTTCCAATACTAACGTTGACATCAATGTTTGAAGAACCATCAAGCGGATCGAATGCAACAGTGTACCCGGATTCGGAAACTACCAGACAATCTTCAATCTCCTCAGAGGCTATCTGACAGGCTTTCCCGCAGTTTTTCAGGTTTTCAAGGAGTATCTCATTTGCAAGCTCATCAAGCTTTTGAACTTCTTCTCCCTGAACGTTTGTTTTACCAGCACTTCCAAGAATGCTCAAGAGTCCAGCCTTTCTGACTTTTCCAGCGATCTCCTTCGTAGCTGAAACAATTTCGTTGAGAAGAAGAATTAAATCGTCATCAAGATGCGGAATCTCCTCTTTTGCTGTTAAAAGGTATGCCGTAAATGGAACAGCCATTGTACCCTCCTGATTTGTAGTTTCTTTTTCTATTTTACCACTCACCTACTCCCGTTTAATTTTCTAACAAAGTAGTAAGTCTCAACTCCATTGGACGGCTCTGAATCAACCTCTTCATAGGCTTTGTAGATGTAGTTAAGTCGCTCTCCATGCTGTGGTGGAGAAAGCAGGATATCCCTTCCTCTCGTTATTCCTATCCTGCGGTCGTCAAGATGTCCAAAGAAGTACTCTTTCTTTTCTGGATGCTTGGCAGCTTCCGATGCGTCTATCCCATAGGTATAACCTTCTGGAAATGCAAGAACCCAGCAGTGGTAACCTTTTATCTCCCCATCTTTATTCACTGGAAGTCCTATCTCAAAAACTGCCGGGACGTTAACAGCCCTTGAAAGGGCAATGAAGAGGGAGTGAAAGTCTGTACAGTTTCCTCTCTTAGCATCGCAAGCCCAGATGGCGTCTCCCCTTCCCCAACCCTTCCCAGATTTGTCGTACTTCATGTTGGAGACAACGTAGTTGTAAATTGCTTTTACTTTTTTGATGTCTGACTTCTCTCCCTTGGTTATTGAAAATGCAATCTTCTTAAACTTTGAAACCGGAACCAATCTATCTGAAAGGTAGTATCTGAGAGGAACAGGATATTCCATTTCCTCAGGTTTTACCTCTTCTCTTTCTACTACAGCCGTTATCTTTATCTCAACCGGCTCTTTCAGCCCTCCCTCTTTCCTAATGTAGATAAATCTGTTTCCGTATTCGTCATCCTTTTGAAGGAGATATGTAAATGGTGATTCCACCTTTAAATCTCTTACCTTCTGCCACTCGTTCTCATAGGGAACGGGAATCCAGACTTCAACAAGCTTTGCATCTGGCTGAGGCTTTAAAACCCCCTTTTCTGTGAGCTCATAGGTTGCTCCAGAACTCTGAGAAGCAAGCAGAACAAAAATAGCAATTAAAAGTTTCCTCATAATTCTATTCCTCCTGAATCTTCTCTATTCTAACTCTTGTACTG
>CAJXJV010000072.1 GCA_913055135.1 uncultured Desulfurobacterium sp.
TAAATTTTATGTTCATACGAAACCTTTTAGAATATTCAATAAAACTGACAATTTTTGGTACAAAAAGGAATCCCTAACCTTCAAAAAAGAAGTTTATTTCAGGAAAATAACTTTTCAAAAAGAGGATGATCTCAGAAGAACAACTTTCCTAGATAAGGTGGATTTCGGCCGAGTAATCTTTAAAGAGAAGGCTTATTTCAGTGGAACAACATTTCAGAATGTAGCCGATTTCAGCGATACAATTTTTCAGAATGTGGCTGATTTCAGCGATGCAATTTTTCAGAATATGGCTGATTTCAGACGGTCAAAATTTCAGAATAAGGCTAATTTCAGCAGGTCAACATTTCAGAATGTGGCTTTTTTCATCGGATCAACGTTTCAAGATAAAGCTGATTTTAACAGGTCAAAATTTCAAAATGAGGCTAATTTCAACGGGTCAACATTTCAAGCCCGGATTGGTTTCCAGTTAGTTGGAAGAAGTTTACTTTTTGATTTCTCCAATATTCAACTATCCAAAGACAGCTATATAGAAATCAGAAACCTACAAACGGTTAGACTGGTACTAAATGATATAAACAACATAACCGATAACTTTCTTTTCTTTGATACAAAAATCATAAAGTTTGAAGACTTAAAAGAAAATCAGAGAGAAGGCTTAAAGAAAGAAGATTATCTGCCGAACATAGAGATAGAAAACTCCATATTGAACAATATGAAATTTATAAACTGTGACTTTTCAGAGGCAGAACAGATAAAAATAGAAAACAGCTCTTTAACGGAAGTAGAGTTTATAAACGTTAATTGGGGTGAAATCTCAGAAGAAATAAAATGCAAAGGACTATCGCCAGCAGAGGCAAGAGATATTTACAGACAGTTGAAATTAGCTTTAGATAGTCAGAAAGACTACATAAACGCCAATAAGTTTTATGCTCTTGAAATGAGAGCTTATGAAAAGCAATTAAAAGAGGAAGGCTGGACAAAAGATAACTGGCAGGACAAATTTGTCTTTACTTTTCATAAATTGATTTCGAATTTTGGAATGAGTTACCTTAGACCTTTTGCAGGAATCCTCATATTGACAGCTATACTTGGTTTTTTATCTGTTTTTAAAAAATTTCCCACCAATGAAATAGCTGGATTGTCCCTTCTTAGTCTTTTCTTAATGCCTGCCTTAATGGTTTTTATCTTACTCTACAAAGTAAATAGTGAAGAAGATAAACGTGAAATTAAAAATAACATCAGAAAAGATGATCTTAACTTAATAGAGAATGTCGTTATAACATTATTATTTGCATTTTCCGTAGGTTCTTTTGTAGGCCTATGGGCTAAAGAACTATCTTTTTTAAAAGCCTTAGATGTTTTTGCTCAAACACTAAACTTAACAAAAGCTTTTAAGGGGAACGGAAACAATCACTTTCATGGGTATCAATTTCTCTATACTTTTTATTCGATATTGATAGCTACTCTAATTTATCAATTCATCTTAGCTGTAAGGTGGAGAGTTAAAAGATAAAAGCGGGCAAAAGCCCGCCGAAGAAGTAAAGATAGGTAGTAGAGCTCTCTGCGTCGTTGTAGATGTCGCCAACGATCGGATCGTTGAAGCCTTTGAATCCTCTCACAGTTTCAACTCTAAACTGAGTTGACTTGTACCAGATATCCTTTGGAGGCTCCTTAACAGGTGTAAGCTGCCATCCTCTCATATCTTCGTAGTAATCCCAGTTAACGTACTCGTTGAAGTTGTGAAGGAGGTCAGTAATCACAAGTCCCATATCTAAAAGAACCTTCTGAATTCTTCTCCACTTATCAAGTGAAGATTCTCTTCTTGTTACACCAAAGTAACCAGCACATCTTTCTGCTCTAAGGGTTGCAACTCCCCTTCCAACGAAAGCCTTAATAGCTTCTACAGTTTCCGGTGGATCTGTGAAGAAAGTATCGTAGTTTCCAACAACGTCCTCTGGAAGAGGCTGCCTGAGGTCATGAACTCTTGCATCTATGTTGAGGTTGTACTCGTCAGAAACCTCTTTTATAAAGTTGATAAGTCTTTCGTCAATCTCAAGGATTGTAACCTTCTTTGGAAGTCCTGTTAGAGCAAGAGCAATGCTCATAAGGTCATCATCACCAAGAACAACAACGCTTTTACCTCTTAAATCCCCCCTGCTGTCTGCAAGAGCAACCCTTGCAAATGTGTTTTCAGGAGTTACATAACCCTGGTCATACTGGTGTATGGCTGGAGGTCTGTTTTCCTGAATCTTAAGGAACTTCTCAAAAGCTTCTTTGAGAGAGTCTGTAATAACAACTCCTCTTCCATTACATGTTGGACATCTGTGGGAAACGAACGTCTCAATTCCAAGTTTTTTAACAAGCTCAGCTCCAGCTTCTGTAAGGAGAATCTGAGTACCTTCAAAAACAACAAGGTCATGCTTGTTAAGAAGTTTGAGAATCTCTGCAACTAATGGAAGTGGTTCATCAGATAGGTCAACAATCTTCCAGAAGTTTGGAGTTGACATGATAGCAGCAATTACTTTTTCCACACTTCTTGGATAGGCAGGAACCTGTGTGTTCTTTTCTGCTTCCTGTGCAATCTGCTCCAGTATTTCCATATTTACTCCTCCTGTAGAATTTCATTTATTTTCTTCAGCAAAAATGGAATATCCTCTTTCACAGTATCCCAGACAATTTCAAGACTCAAATCAAAGTAGTCGTGAATACACTTATCCCTCATCCCTGCAATTTCTTTCCAAGGAATATCTTTGTATCTCTCCTTTAGTCCACGTGAAAGCCTTTTAACAGCCTCACCGATTATCTCCAAATTTCTTACTATAGCATCCTGGGTTTTTATGTGGTCCAGAAAGTCATAAAAAGACAACTCTTTAACATATTTAAGTATTCTTTCACAGGAGATCTTAATGTCATAGAGGTATTCCTTATCGGTTCTTCTACCAGACATAAACTACCTCTTTCAGGATTCTATCCCTTACCCATGGGATTCGAATACTTCTTACTCCATAAAAAGTTAAAAGATCCACCTTTCTACCAAAGAGATCCTGTAAGAATCTCTCAAGCTCTACTACATTGCAAATCCTTGCTTTTCCTCTTTCAAGCTCAACAACAACATCAATATCGCTATCCTCTTTCAATTCATTTCTTATAACAGAGCCAAAAATTCCTATCCTTTTAACTCCAAACTTAGAAGTTAACTTCTCTTTGTTCTGCATAAGAAGGGAAAATACATCCTCTTTCTTAAAAACCTTATTCTTTATCTCCGGCACGCTTTAACCCTCGTAGTATATGAAATTTGGAATTGCAAAAGCACCGTAGTGGATCCGGGGGTTGTAGTATTTAAGCTTCCCGGATGAATTTTCAAGGTCTGAAACTCTACCTGAAAGCTCTTCCGGATTTAGAGTAAGAGGATCAATGACTTTTGAAGCAATCGTGAAACTCCACATTCCGGAAGGATAGGTTGGAATAAATGCAAGGTAAGGTCTAACTACTGGAAAGACTTTCTGGAGCTCTCTGACTACCATTCTATGAACTTTACTCTGAGCGAATGGAGACTCCGACTGGGTAACAAAGATTCCATCATCTTTCAAAGCTTTAAAGGCATCTCTATAAAACTCCTCTTCATAGAGAACTTTTGAGGGACCAACCGGATCCGAACAGTCAACAATAATGACGTCGTAAATATTCTCTTTTCCCCTTACGTATTCTCTCCCATCATCAAAGATGAGCTCCACTCTCTCATCACTCAGAGCGCAGGAAATTGTAGGGAGCTCCCTCTTTGCAAACTCGACAACTTCTCTATCTATCTCAACCATTTCAACTTTTTCTGGATTATGCTTCACAACTTCTCTCACAGTTCCACCATCTCCACCACCAATAACAAGAACCCTTTCCGGTTTCCTGCCAAGCGTAAAAAGAGCTGGATGGACTATCATCTCATGATAGACAAACTCATCCTTCTCTGTGGTCTGGATTGCACCATCAAGAACAAGCATCTTCCCAAAGTCTTCAGTATCAAGAAGCATAATTTCCTGAAATGGAGTTTTAGTTGTCACTGCATTCTTAACCTTTATGGTTAACCCTGTTCCTTTCAAATCCATCCCTTCGCCAGTGTAGTACTCGGTAAACCAGAGCATCTCTACCCCCAGAACTTCAAAATTAGCTCTCTAACAATCTTTGCTCCAAGCATTTGCGTAATTCCAGATGGATCGTAGGGAGGGGAAATTTCCACAACATCAAACCCAACTAACTCGACAGGCGGTAATTTATAGATGGTTTCAAAGAATTCAACAGGTGAGAAACCACACGGTTCAGGAGTTCCTGTTCCGGGGGCATAGGCTGGATCGAAGAAATCGATATCTATCGTAATGTAAACTGGCGTCTTAACAGTTTCTAAAACTTCAGGCAGTTTTTCTGGAACAGAAAGGTACTTAATCTGTGGACTCTTTTTCATAAGTTCAAATTCTTCTCTCGTTCCACTCCTGATCCCAACCTGAATTATGTCACATCCGAGCTCTAAGACTCTCCTCATAACACAGGCATGTGAATACCTTGTTCCTGAATACTCCTCTCTCAAATCAGCGTGGGCATCAAACTGAACAACTGTTAATTTCCCATACCTATTAGAAAGAGACTTAACTACAGGATAGGTTACCGAATGTTCACCACCAATCATTATCGGAATTTCCACATTTTCCATAAAACTCTCTACTGCTCCAACCATACCTTCTGGATCAGCAGGAACATCCACATTACCGAAATCCCGAAAATTCACATCTTCCAGATCCCTATTCAGAACAGGACTGTAGGTTTCAAGATTTTCCGAAAAGAATCGAACACCATCAGGACCAAACCTTGCTCCAGGTCTAAAACAGGTTGTGGAATCGTAAGGAATCCCAAAAATAGAAATGTCTCCGAATTGAGATGTTCCTAGAAAAGTCATCTTACCCTCTGTGGTAAAATTTGAAGTTAAAGTTTAACCCAAATTCTGTCTAAATGAGGGGAATTGTACAGAAATGAACTTCAAGTTAAGAGGAACAAACGTAATCGGGATTGAAATCCTGACAGACAATAAATCGTTTGATATTGATACTCTAAAGAATTTTATCTTAGAAAAAAGACAACTTCTAAGAGGTTCAAGATTCATTATCTCTGTAGAAGATAGAATACTAACAAAAGAAGAAATACTTGAACTAAAACAGTTCTTAGAAAACGTCGAAGAATTGACGTTTTGTGGTTTTAAAACTAATATCAAAGAGAACAGGGAAATTTGTATCTCCCTGGGGATTCCTTGCGACTTATCAGAAATGGAATTAGAGAAAGAAAAAGAGAGAGCTGAAACAGAAGAGATAAAATTTATAAAGAGAACCTTACGTTCGGGAGATAAGGTAACATCTACGGGAGACCTTGTCATACTGGGAGACGTAAACCCGGGAGCAGAAGTTGAAGCAGGGGGGAATGTTTACGTGATGGGGAGCTTGCGCGGCACAGTTAAAGCAGGAATTGGTAAATCTGAGGCTGAAATAAGAGCTCTCTACTTTGAAGCCCCCAGACTTGAAATTTGCAATCAGGAAAAGATTTTTGATAGAAAAGAATCGTACATCAACTTCAGAGCAAGAGTAAAATCTGGAAATTTAAAAATAGAATTCTCTAAGAAGGGGAGATAATGGCTGACAAAGTAATTTGTGTAACATCTGGAAAGGGAGGAGTGGGTAAAAGTACCATAACAGGAAACCTTGCAACAGCTCTTGCAGCAAAAGGTTATAAAGTGGTAGCAATCGATGCTGACATAGGACTCAGAAACCTTGATTTAATCCTTGGGCTGGAAAACAGGATTGTATATGACATAGTTCATGTTGCAGAAGGTGTTTGTCCTGTGGAGAAAGCCCTCGTAAAGGACAAAAGGACAAAGAATCTATACCTGCTACCGGCTGCACAAACAAAAGACAAAAGTGCCATTAAACCAGAAGATCTCGTTAGCATTGTTGAAAAGCTTAGGGATAAGTTCGACTTTATCTTCATTGACTCACCGGCTGGAATTGAAGAGGGTTTCAAAACAGCCGTCACCCCTGCAGATACAATACTGGTTGTAGCAAACCCTGAAATGGCTTCAATCAGAGATGCAGATAGAGTCACCGGACTCTGTGAGGCAATGGGAAAACCTGAACCGAAACTGATAGTTAACAGGCTTGATCCAAGAAAGGTTGCAAAAGGGGACATGCTTGATGCTGAAGATGTAGTTCAAATCCTCGGACTCGAACTCTTAGGAATCGTTCCTGAAGATAAGAATATGGTTTCCTACATAAATAGAGGAGAACCTGCCGTCCTTTTCGAAGAATCTATTGCAGGTAAAGCCCTTAGAAACGTTGGAGAAAGATTACTCGGAAAAGAAGTTCCATTCCTTAATCTGGAATATAACGAAGGTTTCTTTGAAAAACTCAAGAAACTGTTTGGAGGAGAATAGTAAAAATGGGGCTATGGCCATTTGGAAAAAAATCAAGTAAAGAGATTGCCAAGAAGAGATTGCAGTTGGTGCTTAAATATGACAGAGCTGGATTACCTCCAAATGCTATAGAAGAGGTAAAAAACGCCATTTTAAATGCCTTAAAGGAGTTTCCATTTATTGATGCTGCTGGTGTTTCAATAAATGTTTCTCATGACGATTCAGAAAAGATAGAAATTGAAGTCCCTGTCAAAAGTTAGAGACCTAATAATAGAAAAGCCCCCAAATGGGGGCTTTTAGTCACATGAACCAACACCAACACTCTAAAATTACTCTTCACCACTTCCTTGTCTTGGCTCAACAAGCATAACTATCGCAGTTGGAGCAGCATCTCC
>CAJXJV010000073.1 GCA_913055135.1 uncultured Desulfurobacterium sp.
GAGATTTCAAACGAATTTGGAAACAGTCTGGTAACGATCATTTCAATTCTTAAAGGAGCTGTTGTCTTTACAGTGGATTTAATGAAGTACATGAAGAGCGAAGTTGAAATAGACTTTATAAGAATCAAGAGCTACCAGGGAGAGAAAAAGGGTGAACTCAGGATGACTGTTCTTCCGGAATTGGATCTTAAAGGGAAGCAAGTCCTTATTGTTGATGACATATTTGACACTGGAGAAAGCCTAAAGCTTGCTTATGATGAGGTAATAAAACATTTTCCTGAAGTTGTTAAAACTTGTGTTTTTCTTGATAAACAAATTGAAAAGAAAGTGGATATTAGACCTGATTTTGTAGGGTTTGAGATTCCTGATTATTTTGTTGTTGGTTACGGACTTGATATTAACGAGATGTACAGGGATCTACCCTACATAGGATACTTTAAGAGAGGAGAGTAAAGATGGATAAAATGAAGGAGATAGGAAAGAGTCTTGCGCTCTGGTTGACAATAGCGCTCTTAATCATCTTAGCCTTTAATTTCTTTAACTCCAATCAGCTCAAGAGCCATACGGAACCATTCTCAACGTTTATTCAGCAGGTTGAGAAAGGAGAAATCGAGAAAGTTATAATCCAGGGGCAGAGAGTTATAGGAGTGACAAAAGATAACAAGCCTTTTGAAACTTACCTTCCCCCGGGTTATAACGGTGTTATAGATAAATTAACAGAAATGGGAGTTGAAATTCATGTTAAACCACAAGAGGGAAGTCCGTGGTACATTACTGTTCTTGTTTCATGGCTTCCAATGATTTTCCTCATTCTCCTCTGGCTCAGTATGATGAGACAGATGAGTGCAGGAAGCAATAAAGCTCTTTCTTTTGCAAAAAGCAGAGCAAAGGTGTTTATTGACAATAAACCAAAAGTTACTTTTAAGGACGTTGCAGGAATTGATGAGGTAAAGGAAGAAGTTTCTGAGATTGTTGATTTCCTGAAGAATCCAAAGAAATTCCAGCAACTTGGAGGAAGAATTCCAAAAGGAGTTCTCCTTGCAGGAGTTCCTGGAACCGGTAAAACCCTTCTTGCAAAGGCAATTGCAGGGGAAGCAAACGTACCGTTTCTGTCCGTCAGCGGTTCAGAATTTGTTGAAATGTTCGTCGGTGTTGGTGCATCAAGGGTAAGAGATCTCTTTGAACAGGCTAAAAGACACGCTCCATGTATTGTTTTCATTGACGAAATTGATGCCGTTGGTAGAAGAAGGGGAGCAGGAATTACCGGTGGGCACGACGAAAGGGAACAGACTTTGAATCAACTTCTTGTTGAGATGGATGGATTTGAAAGTTCAGAAGGAATAATTGTCATTGCAGCTACAAACAGACCTGACATTCTGGATCCTGCTCTCCTAAGGCCTGGAAGGTTTGACAGGCAGATATACGTCCCTCTTCCTGATGTAAGAGGGAGACTGGAGATTCTTAAAATTCATACAAAGGACAAGCCTCTTGCTGATGATGTTGACCTTGAAGTTATTGCCCGTTCAACTCCTGGGTTCTCCGGGGCGGATCTCGCAAACATCGTAAACGAAGCAGCTCTCATTGCTGCAAGGAAGAACCACGGAAAGATAACAATGGAAGATTTTGAAGAGGCAAAAGACAAAGTAACCATGGGAATTGAGAGAAAAAGTATGGTTCTCTCCGAAGAGGAGAAGGTTACGACAGCTTACCATGAAGCAGGTCATACGCTTGTTGCGAAACTACTTCCAAATGCCGATAAAGTCCACAAAGTTACTATAATTCCGAGGGGTAAGGCTCTTGGAATCACACAACAGCTTCCGGAAGAAGACAAGTATACCTATACGAAAGATTATCTCATTGACAGACTTTGTGTTCTTTTTGGTGGAAGAGTTGCTGAAGAGTTAGCACTTGGAACCATCTCCACAGGTGCTGGAAACGATATAGAAAGAGCAACAGAGATTGCCAGAAGGATGGTAGCAGAGTGGGGAATGAGTGATAGAATTGGTCCCATAGCTGTAAAACTTAAAGAGCAGTTTGGTGAACCTGTAGAACTTATCAGTGAAGAAATGAAAAGATTGATAGATAAAGAGGTTAAGAGAATCATCAAAGAGACCTACGAGAGAACGAGGGAAATTATTTCCCAGAACATGGATAAATTAGAAAACCTTGCAAAAGCTCTTCTTGAAAGAGAAACCCTTACGGGAGAAGAGATTGATAAGGCGATGAGAGGAGAACTGAAATCAACAAGTTCCGATTCTGGCAAACCTCCTGCAGGTTTGGAGAAGGAAAAAAGAGAAGAAGAAAAAGAGGAAAGAAAAAGTGCGATAGAGGATATTCCACCTGGTTTAAATCCCCAGCTGGAGGCGTGAGGGTTGGCTTTTGATAGGGAAAGAATAGAGAAAGCAGTTAGAGAAATTCTCATTGCCATAGGAGAAGATCCGGACAGGGAAGGTTTGAAGGACACACCGAAAAGAGTGGCAAAGATGTATGAAGAGGTTCTCTCCGGTTACGATGATTCGGTAGAGAACCATCTTGTTCTCTTTACAGAAAAGTACGATGAGATGATTATTGTCAGAGATATTCCTGTCTATTCATTATGTGAACATCATATGCTTCCTTTCTTTGGGAAAGCACATGTTGCCTATATTCCTGGAAATGAGAAGGTGACTGGACTTTCAAAACTGGCAAGAATTGTTGATGTCTATGCAAAGAGACTCCAGCTCCAGGAGAGAATGACCGAACAGATTGCAGATGCCATAATGGAGAAATTGGGTGCAAAAGGAGTAATGGTTGTTATTGAAGCCCAGCACCTCTGTATGATCATGAGAGGTGTGAAGAAGCCGGGTTCTTACACAGTAACAAGTGCTGTGAAGGGAGCAATGAGAAAAGAACCGACGAGAATGGAGGCTCTTTTCTTGATAAAGGGGAGGTAAATGAGAGGCTTTGCGGCTTTGATCTTTGTTCTTATGCTGACTTCTTCATGTGGCTCCTTGTTTGGCGGATCAAGAGAAAAATCTACCAGAACTGTACCGCCGCCTCCCCCTGCACCTCAGGAAAAATATAAGCCTTCCCCTGAAGAGAAGGCAGAGGGATACTATCAGATTGGAGTCTCTTATCTCCGTATTGGAGAGATTCCACTTGCACTGAACTATTTTTTCAAAGCTGAGAAGTTGAAATCGGATGATCCAAGGATCTATAATGCAATCGGTGTTGCTTTCATTCAGCGGGGAGATCTTGATAGAGCGGAAGAATACATTCGTAAAGCAGTTAGATTGAAACCGGATTTTTCTGAAGGGTATTTGAACTTGGGAATTGTTTATGAAAAGAGGGGAGACCTAAAAAAGGCAAAAGAGTACTATGAAAAAGCTCTTTCCAATCCACTTTACCTGACACCGGAAGTGGCTTACTACAGGTTGGCTCTTCTTGCCGAGAAGGAAAATCAGATAGAAAAAGCTAGAGAGTACATTGTTAAAGCACTCAGAAACAATCCAGACTATATCCCTGCGTATTTGGAACTGGCAAAAATCTTAGAAAGCGAGGGAAAGGATAGCAAAGCTCAGGAGATATACCTGAAATTGATTAACCTTTATCCAAAAGTGCAGTATCCTTACTACAAACTATCTCTAATCTACATAAAGAAGGGTAAACTTCAACTTGCAGAAAAGTTCTTGAAAAAGTGCATCGAGTTGGATCCAACTTCTGATATCGGGATAAAGGCAAAAATCAAGTTAGAGGAACTAAATGAGTAGGCTCTGGACGATATTGACAGTCTTTCTTGGAGCGGTTGTAGTTGTTTCCTTAGCGCTTCTCTTCATTTTTTACAGACCATCAATCGTTACAAAACACATAGTCAAAGAAGAAAGTAAGAGGGTGGAGAGAGAGAGCATTCTCGAAAATAAAGTAGAAGAGACGATGAATGAAACAGTAAAAACGGAAACAATAACAACTGAGACCAAAGAGGAAGACGTATCAAATAATTCTTCCAATTTAAATTTAAGTCAGGGGTTAGAAGAAAGATTGAAAAACCTCGAGAAAGTTGTTCCCAATTTCTTTGTAAAGATACAGGAGGGTATTATTTACCACCCAGCGCTTCTCTTTAAAGTTTACGGAACAGCAAAAGGAACAAGCATTCATATTCTGACGTTTTCCTCAATGGAGTGGAAGTTCATAAAAACCTTTCTGGTAAGAGGAAAAGTTCTCTCTGAACCTGACAGAGTGTTTTTCTGCAATGGCGGGATAGTTGACGTTAACTACGTGGTTAAGGGGATCTGGCCTCCAGAGATTCCCCGGGAAAGTCTTGACTCGGTAGGATTGGTGGTAATTCCAGAAGAGAGAGGAACTTTACGCTTTGCAACCTTTAATGGAAACTGCACAGACAACGGTTTTGTTTTTAACCCCGGTGGAGAATTTGCAGGAATCTGTTTTGGTGGTAAATTTATAGACTACAATACTCTTTATTCTGATATTCCTGATAAGTGTCAGCTAATTTATGAAAAGGGGGAAGGAAACGATGGCGATATACAGAGCGAAAACTGATAGCTGGTACGTTGAAAGGATAACATCTTTTCTTGCTGGATTTTTCGTCTTCTTCAGTGTTATTCTTGGTCTTTATACAGGAAATAAGTATTTCTTCTATTTTACAGCATTTGTAGGGTTCATGCTCATGTTCTTTGCAATTACTGGACTATGCCCTTCTTCAATTATGCTCCATAAGATCGGTGTTCCATCACTTTTAGAAAGATACTGTGAAGAAGAGAAGTAACCTATATTTATTCTTGCAATCTGCTGGCGTGGCTCAGGTGGTAGAGCGGGTGACTCGTAATCACCAGGTCGGGGGTTCAAGTCCCCCCGCCAGCACCATTTTATAGACGAATGACAGAATCTGAATTTGCAAGTGCTTGAACCACATCGTAGGCATTTGAGGCAATTCCAACTTCAAGGTCATCTAAGAGGTTAAAGTAATCAAGGCATGTTCCACAGCAGATAATTTCCACACCTTTCTCTTTCAGTGTCTTAAGAGCTTCAAGAATCTCAGAATCTGCGCCTTTGCAGGCAAGCTTCACGGCTGTATTAATGAGTATTATCTTTGCTGGTAATGGATCCGCATTTACGAACGTTTTTATGAAGCCTTTTATCAGAATTTTTCCAAGTTCTGGGTCTTCTCCAACGTAGTTAGAGGCAATAAGAACTGCATAGCTTCTATCCTTCTTTTCTTCAGTTGTCTCTTCAGAAACCATACTGGAGGTTTCCCCTTTTATTATTGTAAGGTAGTAAAGTCCGTCCTTTTCTTTTACTTCTACCTTGCAACCTTCTTTTTGCGCGAACCTTTTAACGTTTTCTCTTGAAGCCTTGTTGTCCACAATTACAGTTATTATTCCACTTTCAATTGATTCAAGAGCCTCTTTTGTTTTCAGAACAGGAACAGGGCAGGCAAGTCCTTTGCAATCAATAATTTTTGACATTGTTTTCCTCCTCAATTAAAAGGCTTCAAGTTGTTTATACATTGTTACTCTTTGTATTCAAGAGTGCAAGAATAGCAGGACTATAAATCTTTGTTTTTTAATTGTTTTTTTCTATGAATTCTCTGAATTTCTCAAGTCGCTCAAGAGTTATTCCCCACTCTACTACACTGTTTTCGGCAACCATAACTTTCTTTTCAAAGTAAAGAAGAAGTTCACAGGGAAGACAGTACTCTTTGTTTTCTTTGTGCTTTTTCCAAAAGGTTTCTACATCTAAGGGCTTAGATGGTATTCCAAGAGACTCTGTTTTCTGCACTTTGTCCCTTAGGTATATAAACTGGGTACCATCCCAGAAGACAGATATCAGGAGATACCTTTCATCTTCAAATCTATTTTTCAGTTCCAACTTTCTCTCCGCTCATGGTAATCTTTTCACCTACTTCTCTAAAGATCTGGTAGGCAATCCTTTCAATGCACTCTTTCCTCTTTCTTTCTATTTCCTGAGGAGTGCCTGTGGCATCGTAAAAGTCGTATCGGGAAATAGAGAAAGTGTAGAGGGGTTTTCTAAAGCCGTATTTTATGAGTTTTACAGTTGCTGAAATTGTCATTTTATATTCAGTAACCCTATCGTACTGGTCAAAGCCTATAGCAAATGTAGATATGGAATCAACAGAGGGTTTTACCAGTAGAGTTACTCCCGGCTGGGGAGTCTTCTCCACTCTAAACCGGGAGTCTGAATAAAAAACATCGTTGGCAATTCTTGTAAAGATTACATCAATACCTTCTTCAGGAGTTCTATTCGTTACAGGCTCGAGATATACGTGTTCGAGTTTCTGGGGCTGTTCTTTGACAATTGTTGTCGCACATGAAGAGAGAAAGAGTAGTAGAAAAATTGCTAAAAACCGCATTTTTTTCCTCACTTAACAACTATGTTAACGAGCCTTCCTTTTACATAGATAAACTTAATAATATTTTTACCTTCGGTGTACTTCTTTATCTTCCCATGGGAGAGAGCCAATTCTCTTACAGTCTCTTCATCTGCATCTGCTGGAATAGTGATTTTCCCTCTTACTTTTCCGTTTACCTGAACCGGGATTTCTACCTCTTCAACTTTTAATGCTGATTCATCAACTTCTGGCCACTTCTCTTCTGCAAGGAGAGTTGTGTGTCCTGTTATCTCCCACATCTCTTCTGCCACGTGGGGAGTGAATGGTGAGAGCATGACTATTAACTTTTCTATTGCTTCTTTGAGAACATTTTTATCTCCGTCTGTTTCAGCTTTAAATTTGCTGATTTCGTTGAAGAGTTCCATAATTGCTGCTATTGCGGTGTTGAACTTAAACCTTTCCTAGAGTTCATCTGTAACTTTTTTC
>CAJXJV010000074.1 GCA_913055135.1 uncultured Desulfurobacterium sp.
CTTCTCCATGGCAACCTTTTTTCCTGCATTCATCTACAATCAGCACCTTCGCGCATGTGCCGATTGCTTTAAGAAGATTTGGAAGGCTAATATCAGATAGCCATCTTAAATCGATCACTTTTATCTTTTTTTTCAGTTTCTTTTTCTAAACGTTCTTTTTCTAAACGTTCTTTCTGTTTTTCGAATTCTTTCTGCAATTCTATAAGCTTACTTTCAATCTCTTCTACTTTCTTCTCTTCGACAAAGATTGCAACAGGCTCAATTACGTTTCTCTCTATATCCCGACATACATCACACCCTATTTCGGGCAATCTCCCCTTTCCCTCAATTTTCCGTCCATCAAGATAAATAACCCTGTAACTCAAAGTGTCCCCACGTTTTTTGTTCTGAAGTCAATTATTAATTATTCCTCGTCGTCTTTCATTAATTTATACTTTAATGCATCAACAAGAGCAAGCCATGAAGCTTCAATTACGTTTGGTGATACTCCAACAGTTCCCCATTTTCTTTTTCCATCTGTTGATTCTATCAGAACCCTTGGAGAAGCAGCTGTTCCAGAGGCTTCATCTAAAATTCTTACCTTGTAGTCTGTTAGTTTAACTTCTCTTATTGATGGATAGAATTTTTCAAGGGCTTTCCTGAGAGCCTTGTCCAGTGCTTCAACAGGTCCTCTTCCCTCAGCTGCCGTATGTTCAAATCTGTCTTCTATTCCCTTTTCTTTTGCAATCTCTTCCGGGATTTCCACTTTTACGGTGGCTTCTGCGTAGGCTTCTTCATCTTCTGACCTTTTTTCTGCTATGACTCTGAACCCTTTGAGTTCGAAGTACTTTTTGGTTAATCCGAGGGTTTCTTTCAGCAAGAGCTCGAAAGACGCTTCTGCTCCTTCAAAGTGGTATCCCTGAGCTTCAAGGTATTTGATCTTCTCAAGTATCTTTTTAACCTCTACGGAATTCTTGTCCAGTTCAATTCCTAATTCTCTTGCCTTGTTTACAATGTTACTCCTTCCGGAGAGTTCAGAAACCATTATCCTTCTTCTGTTTCCAACTAACTCTGGATCTATATGTTCATAGGTTCTTGGGTTTTTCTCAACTGCCGAGACATGGACACCTGCCTTGTGGGCAAAGGCGTTATCTCCAACAAATGGAAGGTTTACAGGATGCGGGCTGTTTGAGAGCTCTGAAACAAGCCTTGAGACGGAGTAGAGCTTTTTCAGATTTTCAAGTGGGATTGATTCATATCCCATCTTTATTACAAGATCTGGAATGATTGAGCAGAGGTTTGCATTTCCAGCTCTTTCGCCAAGCCCGTTTATTGTTCCCTGAATCTGAATTGCTCCTTTCTTGACTGCTATTAAAGAGTTCACAACTGCCATATCTGAATCGTTGTGGGCGTGGATTCCAAGGGGAGCTTTTACCTCTTTTGAAACGGCATCAATTATCTCTTCAGTTTCGTACCAGAGCGTCCCACCGTTTGTGTCGCATAAGACAAGACAGTCTGCTCCAGCTTCTTCAGCAGCCTTGAGGGTCTTTATCGCATACTCGGGGTTTTCTTTGTAACCGTCAAAGAAGTGTTCAGCATCAAAGAAGACTTCATCAAAGTACTTCTTCAGATATTCAATTGTTTCGTAGATGAGCTCCAGATTCTCCTCGAGGCTTATCTTCAGTGCCTCAGTTACGTGTAGATCCCAGGACTTTCCAAAGACTGTAACTGCTGGAACTTCTGTTCTTACGAGCTGTCCGATGTTTGTATCTTCTTCTACCTTTATTCCTTTTCTTTTTGTAGAACTAAAGGCAACGATTTTAGAATTCCTCAGGTCAAGTCCTTTTACAGTCTCAAAGTAGGCTAAATCCTTTGGATTTGAACCTGGCCAGCCACCCTCAATGTAGTGAATTCCAAGGTCGTCAAGTGCCTGAGTAATCCTGAGTTTATCTTCAAGAGAAAAGGAAACTCCTCTTGTCTGAGCTCCGTCTCTAAGGGTTGTGTCGTATATGTAAATCATTATTCAACCTCTTACTTTGCTTCTTTTCCACGATAAAAAGCAATGAATCCAGTTAAAACAACAATAGATATGGCAAGCACTACAACCAGAAGAGTATTTATAATTTTTATAATGTCTTCATTCATCCTTGATTTCCTCCGAAAGTTCAATCATGTACCGCCATAACAGTATTAAAATTAGTGCAAGCCATATGGAAATCCCAAGACCAATTAATGCCAATGGACTTCCTCTGTCCTTCAAAAATAAGGCAAAAGAACCACTAACAGTTATGATAAATAGATTAAACAAGCTTTTGTATATTTCTTTGTATATACCTATTCTTTCTTTTATTCTCTCACTCATCCTTTTTGTCCAGTCCAAAAGCCTCGTGGAGAACCCTTACGGCGAGCTCTGTAAATTTCTCATCTACGATGCAGGATATTTTTATCTCAGAGGTTGAGATCATAACGATATTTATTCCATACTTTGCAAGAGTTTCAAAGACTTTTCCTGCAACTCCTGCATGGCTTCTCATTCCAAGTCCGACAACGGAGACCTTGGCAATCTTATCATCTCTTATAACGTTCTTCGCTCCTATTTCGTTTGCAACCTCTTTGGTTATCTTTACAGCTTTTGCAGCGTCGTTCTTTTCAACTGTAAAGGAAATATCTGTGAAACCATCAACAGAAACGTTTTGAACTATCATGTCAACCGGAATGTTAGCTTCGGCAAGAGCGTCAAATATCTTTGCGGCAATTCCAGGTTTATCCGGGACTCTTTCTACTGTAATTCTTGCCTCATTTTTGTTGTGGGCTATTCCTCTTACGACTACTCTTTCCATTGTTTCATCTTCCTCCTTGATAAGCGTTCCCTCGTCTTCCGTGAAAGTACTCCTTACTCTAAGAGGAACTTTATACTTCATTGCAAACTCGACAGACCTTATCTGGAGAACCTTTGCACCAAGTGAGGCGAGCTCCAGCATTTCCTCATAGGAAAGGACATCTATTCTCTTAGCTTCTGGGACGATCCTCGGATCTGCTGTATAAACTCCATCAACATCTGTGTAGATGTCGCATCTGTCAGCATTCAAGGCTGCCGCAATGGCAACTGCCGAGGTATCAGAGCCTCCCCTTCCAAGAGTTGCAATGTCTCCTGTTTCTGTTATTCCTTGAAACCCCGTGATTACAACAATTTTCCCATCTTTCAGGTGCTTCTTTATCCTTTCAACATCTATGTCAAGAATTCTTGCCTTTGTAAATGCTTTATCTGTCTTTATTCCAGCCTGCCATCCAGTTAGAGAAATTGCAGGATGTCCCATGCTGTTGAGAACAATTGAGAGAAGACCGGCAGAGACCTGTTCCCCGGTAGAGACAACAAAGTCCATGTCTCTCTCGTTTGGCTCAGGGGTTATTTCCTTTACAAGGTTTATAAGCCTATCTGTTTCACCAGCCATTGCAGAAACAACTACAACGACGTCGTTTCCCTTCTCCTTCTCCTGAAGAACCCTTTTTGCCACGTGCTTAATTCTATCTATTGAGCCCATAGAAGTTCCGCCAAACTTCTGAACGACGAGAGCCATTAAACCACCTCCCAAAACATTAGTCAGGTAACCTGTCCATTCCTGAAAGCTTTATTTCAAGCTCTTTGACTCCTATTGGAACAACCTTTCTAAAAGATTCAAGTAAAAACCTGTTTTCGAGCACCATTTCTGCCATTCTGCTGCGGGTAAACTTGTAGTGCTTGGAAAGCAGTGACTTTAGAACGTCATAATCTTCACTGTTTAGCTTTCTTACTTCTACGTAATCTTTGTTCACCTTTTCTTCTATATCTCTGTCAAGGACGAAAGCCGTTCCTCCTGTCATTCCTGCACCAAAATTCTTTCCAACTTTTCCAAGAACTACAACAATTCCTCTGACCATGTACTCACAGGCGTGCTGCCCTGCACCTTCAACAACTGCTATTGCGCCGCTGTTTCTGACTGCAAACCTTTCTCCAACGACTCCTGAAGCAAAAAGAATTCCTCCTGTTGCACCGTAAAGAAGGGTATTACCAGCTATTACATTTTCGTGAGGATTCCCTTTAAATCTTTGCGGGAATTTAAGGATTATGGTTCCTCCACCGAGTCCCTTTCCAACATAGTCGTTTGCTTCTCCCACAAGCTCCAGGGTTACTCCTGATGGCAGAAAAGCTCCAAAGCTCTGACCTGCAACTCCGCGGAATTTGAGGTGGACAATGCTTGATGGAGCTCCCTCCTTACCGAATAGTTTTACTATATGGTAACTCAGGGAAACTCCAACGCTCCTGTCTGTGTTTTTAATCTCATATTCCTTAAAGACTTTTTCTCCCCTTTCAAGGTATGGAAGGACGTCTTTAACAATCTTTTCGTTGAGCTCTGATTCCACGGGATTGTAGGGATAATCTATTCTTTCAATCCTATAAACCGGGTTATCGGTTATAAAGCTGAGATCAAGGTTTCTTGCCAGTTTAAACTTACTTTTAACCTCTTCGTTCTCCTCAAGGAGGTCGTACCTTCCGATAATCTCTTCAAGGCTTCTGTATCCCATTTCTGCTAATATGTGTCTTATGTCCTCAGCAACAAGCCTGAAATAGTTGACGACTGTTTCAACTGCTCCTCTGAACCTCTTTATTCTGTTTTCATCCTGTGTGGCTATTCCAACGGGGCATCTGTTTGTGTGGCAGTCCCTGTCCATTACACAGCCTTCGGCAGTCATCGCTGCCGTTCCAAATCCAAACTCCTCAGCTCCCATGAGAGCTGCTATCACAACGTCTCTTCCTATCTTGAATCCACCATCAACCCTTAGAGCTACGTTTTCCCTCAGACCATTTTCAACTAAATTTCTCTGTGTTTCAGGAAGTCCTATCTCCCAAGGCATTCCAGCACCTTTTATTGAAGAAAGAGGGGAGGCTCCAGTTCCACCACTTGCACCGCTAACCTGAACGAGGTCAGCTTTTGCCTTTGCAACGCCAGAGGCTACAGTTCCAACACCACCTTCAGCAACAAGCTTAACTGAAATTCTTGCCTCTGGATTTGCAAGTTTAAGGTCATAGATGAGCTGGGCTAAATCTTCGATGGAGTAGATATCGTGGTGTGGGGGTGGGGAGATGAGGGCAACTCCCGGAACAGAAAATCTGATGGATGCTATGTAAGGAGTAACTTTGTGTCCCGGAAGGTGTCCACCCTCTCCCGGCTTTGCACCCTGGGCAACTTTTATCTCAATCTCCTCGGCGGATGCAAGGTAGGCAGGTGTAACTCCGAACCTACCAGATGCAACCTGCTTGATTTTACTGTTTTTGATAGTTCCGTATCTTTCAGGGTCTTCTCCGCCTTCACCGGAACAGCTCTTTGCTCCAAGAATGTTCATTGCCTCTGTGATAACTTCGTGGGCAATTTTCGAAAGAGCTCCAATAGACATTCCGGGAACCATGAGCTTTTTGACAATTGACTCTACAGGTTCAACCTCTTCTATTGGAATGGGGGCTCTATCGGATTTTATCCTTAGCAGGTCTCTTATGTAGGTTGGTCTTTTTTGAACTGCTTCAACAACCTCTTTAAAGTCTTCGTACTTTCCACTCTTTGCAGCCTTGAAGATTCCCCTTACAACCTCAGGATTCCACGAGTGGTGGATTCCATTGGGACGGAATTTGAGCTCTCCGCTGTACTCAGGTTCTTCTTTTTCTTCTGAAAGCTTTACTCTCTCTTTGACAATCTCTTCAATATCTTCAAGTGTGATTCCACCAATTGGAGAGAATGTATAGGGGAAGTACTCTTCTATTACTTCCTTTGAGATTCCCACAACGTCAAAAAGTTGAGACCTATGGTAGGATGCAAGAAGAGAGATACCCATCTTTGACATTATCTTGAGAAGTCCTGTGTCTATTGCCTTCTTGTAGTTTGCTTCAAGCTCAGAGTAGGAAAGGTTTAGATCGATCTCCTTCGTTTTTAAGTACTCAAACATCAGGTACGGATAAACTGCTGAAGAACCAAATGCAATCAGAGCGGCTATCTGGTGAGTGTCTCTAACCTCTCCTGTCTCAACAATTATTGAGACTTTGTGGAGAAGTTTTTCTCTTTCAAGGAACGTTACAAGTCCAGAAACTGCAAGGAGGGAAGGAATTGGATATTTAACGTTTTTGTCTGATAGGATGATTATTTCTACATTTTCTTCAATGATTGACCTTTTGACTTCTTCAAAGAGCTTATTAAGTCCATCTTTCAGGGAGTTTTCAAATTCCATTTTGAAAGTTTTAATTTTCAGAAACTGAGCTTTTTTAATTTCTTCAAACGCTGAGGGTGTAAGGAGGGGAGAATCTATCTCAAGTCTCCTTGGGACTTTACCTTTTAGGTCAAGGAAATTAACTTTAGCACCTAATCTTATTTTTAAGGACATTACAGCCTTTTCTCTTATTGGATCAATTGGAGGGTTTGTAACCTGAGCAAATTTCTGCTTAAAGTGCCTGAAAAGGAGGTAGGGTCTATCAAGAAGATTTGGAATTGGCGTGTCGTCTCCCATTGAGAAAACGGGCTCTTTGCCCATCTCCGCCATGTATTCAACAACTTCTTCCAGATCTTCCCTGGAAAAACAGAACTTTATGACGGTAAAACTGGTGAAAAGTTTAAAGAAAGAGTAAATGTAGGTTATATGTATGTACTTAAGCTCCACCATCTAGTTGATGAGAAAGTTCATGCAAGAAGCACTGGACCTTATTCTCTTGTAACACAACAACCTGTTGGAGGTAAAGCACTATTTGGTGGTCAAAGATTTGGAGAGATGGAAGTTTGGGCACTTGAAGCTTATGGTGCAACACATATTTTAAAA
>CAJXJV010000075.1 GCA_913055135.1 uncultured Desulfurobacterium sp.
GAAGTCATCAAGGTGTCCACCATGTATTGAACTCGAACAACTACTTGACAACCGACACTCTACTCCCTATATTATTGCTCAGCAAGGTTCCCCGGTAGCTCAGCGGGTAGAGCGGGTGGCTGTTAACCACCAGGTCGCTGGTTCGAGGCCGGCCCGGGGAGCCATTTTAATTGTATAAACAGGTATACATATTGTAAAAACAAGTATATTTTTGAAAAAAAAGTGGAACACTTACAATAACGTTTTAGATTTTAGCCATTGTGTTGCAATAGCTAAATAACTTTTTGAAAAAAAGTGGAACGGTGTTCCATATTTTTTCAAAATATCCCAGATTTATGGTTAATTATTTGAATACTGGAGTGAGCTTACACATACAATTAGGGTGAGCAGGACACATCGGCAATCTATCTTTAGGAAAGACTCCTTTCCCAAGACCAAAATCAACCGAAGCATATTTATCGCAGATGTCTGTTATTTTGTGAGCTGGATTTAGATTCCACTTGAATCCTACTACAAAGGGATTGTCTTTGTAAGCCTCCACTACTGCTGTGTTAAGTATCCTTGCCGTTTCTGTTCTGGCTATCCTTTTAAGGTTATAGAGTTGCTTGTTATACATGTACCAGTAAACTGCTTCATCAACTGCCCTTGTTGAGGCTTCTTCTACAGCTTTGTAAGTTCTCTTAAAAGTGTTTTGTGAGCGTGCAATACACCAGTCTCTTTTCTTTGTTCAATGTAGCGTTCGTATTGTTTTAAGATGGAGCTCCATTTTTTTTGAGAGATCTTGCCTTTTATCATGGCTTTAGCATTCTGGCGAAGCTTTTCTATGAGTTTTATTTCTTCTTTCATTAGCTTTGCAAACTTTCTGCCAAGCTTCTTTTCTATGTGGTACTGAATTTTATAAGCAGTCTGGACAGCTGACCGTCTTAGGTGAAGTTGCTGTTTGAGAACCTGGAAGAATTCTTTTTTTGCCTCTTCTTTTCTTTTCCAGAGTCTTTCTGAAAGGTTAAGCCCATCAGGGTAAAGAAAGTTGAAAAGTCTATCAAGAAGTTTTTGTCTGAAGGCATTGTTGTCAACTTCTCCTGGAAGAGGTAGTTTCTCAAGTGTAAGGTTTTTAAGGAAGGTTTCTATGAAGCGGTAGTTTTCTTCTATTATTTCATAAATCATCTTCAGGAGCTTTCTGTCTATTACGTAGTCTTTAGCGGAAAGATAAGCAATTACTTCTTCTACGAGTTTTTCTTGATCTTTTGATAAACGGTCAAGGTTTTCTTCAAGGTAAGCAAGGACTTCTTTTCTCGCTTTTTCTAACTGCTCCATCCTTCAGCTCGTAGTTTCACTTCGTAGTCTTCTCGTGAGTCTATGGCGTTTTCTATCTGATCAAGTTCTTTTTCGTCTTTAAATGGATTTAAAATAAACCTTGCTGTAAGTTTCATAAGTTCGTTGTGGAGTATTGGAGGCAGGTCAGGTCTGTCAAGGACTGTAAGAACAGTGTTTATGAACTGTTCAGCATCGAGAATTGTAAACTGTTTAGAATATTCGATATAGCCTTTGAATTCTTCGTCAAGCCACTTTCCTACAAGTTCTGCGATTTTGTACTCGCAAGATTCTAAAGCATTAGCAAAGTTCACAAGCATTGTAGTGAACTCAAGGTAATCGTACTGTTTGGCAAGTCCAGATTCAGCTTTTGAATTTGCAAAGTCAAGGTTCACTTCTTTAAAGATTTGTCTTATAAGGACTTCCATGTAAGAGAGGTAAACTTCCGCAGGTTCAGAAGGTGGAGCTATGAATTCGGGTTTTGCTCCAGCTTCTGCGTTATAGAGGAGTCCGTTGTTTGTGGAAAGGGAAAGTCCCTGATTTCTGAGGGCTTCTATTGAGGAGTCATTCTTCACAGGAAAAGTGAGAATGGGAAAAGTGTTATCTCTCAGAATGGTTCTTAGTTCGTTAACAACATTGTAAAAGTCTTTTTGGAGTCTTGCTATTTCAAGGATAAAGGGAGTAGAAAGAATTTCATCGTCTTCAAGCTGAGTAACAGAAAAAGGAATTACAGGAACCACTCCAAGTTTATGTTCTCCGGAATCCCTTATCTTTGAGAATTGGTCATCGTCTGCTATAAACCATTCATTTTCGGTGTACTTACGGTAGATGAAGTTCTGAGGATTTTCGGGATTGACTTCTTTAAATACGATGTATGTAAGGTTTCCAAATTCGTCTATTGAGTAATCGTGGAGCTGGGTTGGTTTCCTGAAGGTAATGTATGGAAAAACCTTAAGTTCTTTTTCTTCTAATGCTGTTTTTACGGAAATTCTTGGCTTGTCAGTAATTATGAAGATTACTCCATTGATGAGGGTAAGTTTAAGGAGCTGGTTCATTTTATCATCTATGTAGGTTCCCCTTCTATCCGTGTTGTTCATGAAAGTTTCATACCATGGAGAATCTTCTGTTTTTCTGACAGGAGATTTCTTGAAAACGTGTCCTACTATTGAGTTCACTATCTTTTTGCAGAAGTTAAAGAGAGTTGCATATTCCTTGCGGTTTTTGAACTTTTCATCACTCTCGTTGGGGAATTTGATTAGATACCTTCCGTCAAGGTATCCACCTCTTCCTGTGTAGGAATCTTTGAGAAACTGGTAGTCAAGGTCAAAGTTTATAGCCATGGGATTTTTACCCCCTTGAAGATGAAGTTAAAGGTTTTTTGACCTGCAGCGTAAACGGCTAATGCTAAGCTCCAGAACCTATCGGCGTGGCTCTCCTGTGTAGAACCTTCATACCTTATGTTGCCTGCATTGGTTACAGTTTTCCTGACAGAGTGGAGGTCTTCCCTTAAGTCGGGGTCTGATGGAATTCGTATTAGCCTGTCCTGGAATTTCACACGGAGCTTTTCTGCAAGTTCTTCCTTTGTTTTTGCTGAAAAGTGGACAGGAAGGATTTTTGAACCTCTTTTCTCTTTCAGTTCTTCTGCAAGTTGCATTCCAAGTCCTGTTTCGTCTATTGCCAGTTTACGGCAGTAGTAAGCGTAATGGTCAATTATTTCAAGCTGTTTTCTGAAAGGAGTCTTTTTCAACTCTTCTATTCTCCTTAAATAGAGAACATCTCCGAGCTTTTCAAGTAGAGTGATAACTGTCAGGTCTTTTCTCCTTCCAACGTCAACTCCGCAGTATAGGTCTCCTTTGAGCTTTCTTATGTCTTTTGCAAGGATTTCTTCTTTTGGCATTTCACACTTTTGAATTAATTCGTAAGGAAGGACTGCATCGGCTTCATCTATGAATTCAACAAGGTATTCCGTTTTCCATGCATCTTCGTTTTTTATGCCTGCTCTTAATTCCTCTATGTCAACGGAAAGCCCTTTTTCCACTGCCTCAAAAATGTTCAGGGAGTATCTGAACCACTTAGGATTGTTCTCACTTATGCTCCACAGGTAATAGAAAAGGTCGTTTTTACCAAAAGGGGTGGATATGGCTATCAGTTTGTAGTCCTTTTTTCTGGTAATGATGGGGAAAACAGCTCTGTAAACCTCCTGCCAGTCTCTAAAGAAGGCTACCTCGTCCATTATGACATCGCCGGAGAAACCTCTGATACCGTCAGGGTTGGCAGGAAGGGCTATTATCTGACTTCCGTTTGGAAAGTTGACCTCTAACTTTTTAAGTTCTGCATTTTCAAAAAACTTAACTCCCGTTAACTTCATTGCTTTTACGTGGAGTTTTACCTTGTCAACAAATAGCTTTGACTGTCTTTCTGTTGGAGAAACCACGACTATTGTGTGATTCGGCTTTGTAGCTGCTCTTTTTGTTGCCCAGTAGGAAACTACAAAGGACTTTCCCGTCTGTCTTGCCATTTTCGCCACACTGAATTTCTTGGAATCAATTCCTTTAACTATTTCAACCTGATACGGCAGGAGAATTGCCATCTCTTTTACGCTCCATACAGTTCCTGTATCTTTCTGATTATTTCGGCATCAACCTTACCTTCTTCCGCCCCTTTCTGGAGGATCTCCATTGCTTTTTTCTCCCTCTCTTCCCGTGTCTTTTGAAGTTGAGAGATGGTCTTTGCAAGCTTTTGAACGGAGGAGATTAGCTCGTGGGGGTCATCAAAGTCCATTGATTCAATGTCCTTGACAAACTTGAAAAGTCTATTTGCAAGGATAACCGAGATGCTCTCTATAACGTCGGTTGCAGGGTTTTCTTTCAGGGTGTCTATGAGAGCTTTTGTCTCTTCGTAGATTTTCTTGTAGTCCTCTGCTGCCTCTGCATAGGAGCGGTAAGCTCTGTAAATAGAAGCTTTTGAGATGTCGTAGCCTTCCGACCTCAGAACCGACTCTATTTCTTTGAAGGAGAGTTTTTCTTTCTCATACATGTGAACAATTCGGGTAATCAGGTCGTACAGGTTGGCTTTACTCCGCCTCGGCATTATTCATCCCCCAGAACTATCCCTACATCGTCTATCGTTCCTTCAAGAAGGTCTATTCCTTTAGCAGTGATTTTGTAAAAATTGAGGCTTTTCCTTCTTCTGTAAGGATGGTTTTTCTTCTCTTTTGCAACGTATCCCTTGTCAACTAAATACTCAAGGGACTGGCGAATGTCTTTATCGCTGTAGTATTCGTAAAATACACTTATAATCCCAAGCTCCTCTATCGTATGGGGGTAAACCCTTTTCAGGAAGTCAAGAATCTGTCCCCTCAGGTGCTTCATTTCCTGAGCCTCCCAAGAATCAGTTCTGTGAGTCTGTCAATCTTCAGGTCAAGTCTGTTAATTTCCCCTTTCCATCCCGAAATGTCCCTGTAGTGCTCTTCCCTGAGAACGTACTCTTCTCTCATTGCCTCTATCTTTGCTTCAAGCCTTTCCATTCTCCTGTCAAGCCTCTGGATGAAAAAGCCAAGGAAAATACCTATTGCTACCCATCCGCCGTTACCAATCAGGGTAATTACCTGAGTCAGGCTGTCCATTCACTACCTCCAGGAACTTCTTAACGGGAATAACTACAAGAGGTTCTTTCCTGTCTGCTTTAACAACAAGAACGTCTGCTCCATCAAAGAGGGAGTAAAGGGAAAACCTTTTCCTTGCCTTGCACTGAACAGAGCCTATTCCTTCAACGTAGAGGTCTGCTTTCCCTAAAGAGGCGGCAGACCTGACAACGGAAAATCCCGCTTCTTCAAAAGCTTTCTTTACTTCCCTTTCAAACCTTGTGCCCTTAGCTTTTGGGTTTTTCATTAGAAGTCCTCCATTGCTGGAGCAAACTTTGGAACGGCAACAGCTATGTGCATTTCCATTAAGAACTTCGGAGCTTTTACTTCAAAATTTCTAACGGTTTCTTTTTCCTCAAGTACCTGAAACTGTCCAATTTTGATTTCTGAAAGGACTTTCTCTATTTGACCCATAAGGTTGAGGATATTGTTAACACCTCTTTCATACATCGGGGCGGGGTCTTCTGGAATTTTCTCCTCTTCTCTCACACCAAAGGCTATGGCAAGAATCATTACCTTTTTATCCGCTTCTTCTGTAAACTCAGCAGGGATAATCGAAATAAAAGGAAACTGCCTTACGTCCCTCGGCTGGTCAATGCCTATGTAAACGTTTGCATCTGTTCCTTTTTCAAGTCTTTTCTTAAGCTCTTCTATGAACCCGAACCACATTAGCCTCTCCTTATCGGGAAAGATGCGTAGCCTATCTTCTGGGTTGTTGTACTGGTCAGTCCAAGGGCTTCAAGAGTTATTGAATTTTCAAGGCTTTTGAGTAGTTCTCTGTAGTTTTTTACTTTTTCGTTGTATTCGCTTTCGTTTCCGTCCCCTGTGTAATAGTCAATTACGGAGATGTAGCAGGCGTAAACCCTTGCAAGTTCTTTTAAATGTGGGTTGTCTTTGAGTTCCGGAAAAATGGAAGGAGAAACTCCGAGTTTTGCAAGAACCCGTTCAACATACAGGTTTGCCCTTTCAATATTTTTCTCATCAACAGATACGGAACTCCCTTCAAGTTCTTCTAAGGTAATGAACTCAGTCATTCAAAACCTCCGGGAGTTTTGAACGGAAATAGAGTTTCCCTGCTTCCATTGCGGTTTTCATTTTCTGTTCGTAGTCTCCAAAGAAGTAGTGTCTTGCACGGATACCAGGGTGAACTACTGATTCCTTACGCCGATAACCGTCAGAAGTGGGTATTAAGAGATGTTTTCGCTTCTTTGCCCTTATGACGTAAGGACCTTTTGTGCCGAACTCAAGGAATCTACCGTATTGAAGGAAGTTATTCTTCCCTGCTCCGTAAATTACAACTCTTGTTTCCGATTCTGGAACTGCCATTATGGACTGAATGAGATTACCAGTCCTGCTTTTGAAAAGCTCTTTTCTTTTAATCCTTTCAACCGTCTGATTAACGTATGAATCCCCTATAACACCTAAAGTAGCTCCCGCAAGCTGGAGGAGCCTGCGGGAGATTTTTGCAAAATCGAAGTTTTGTTTTACTGTTATTTCAATTGACATCTATCACTCCACTTTAACGTTCTTAACAACTGCGACAGCGTATGGAGATAGAACAGTGAATCCACAATACCATTCAAACCTGTATCTGATTGCCAGTTTATCCTGGACATCTCCTAATTTTCTGTACTGTATCCCGGCTCCACCATTTCCGCCGTAAAGTCCCGTTACACCGTCTGCAACAGAAAAGTAGAGACCATAAATCTCTGTTAGAGCATTACCATCCGCATCCGTTGTTAGAGGGGCATATTCACTCTGGAGAACAGGTTTTCCATCAAAGGTGAGAACGGGAC
>CAJXJV010000076.1 GCA_913055135.1 uncultured Desulfurobacterium sp.
TTTACAAAAATGACATTCTCTCGTTTTCGAGGAAGCCAAAACCAGGGGAACTCTGTGTTGTGAGGGATTATAAGGGGGCTTTTCTTGCAAAGGGTTATATAAACCCGGAGAGTTATATTGCTATCAGGATCTTGACTTTTAAAAAGGGTGAAGAGATAGATTTAGAGTTCTTCAAGAGGAGGGTCTCAGAAGCACTTGCTTATAGGAAAGAGCTTGTTCCGTCAGATTCCACAGCTTTCAGGCTTATTCACTCTGAAGCGGACTACCTGCCGGGGCTCATCGTTGACTATTACAACGGTTATCTGGTGGTTCAGGTAACGACCCTTGGGATGGAAGTTTTAAAGGAAAAGGTTGTCAGAGCACTTGTTGAAGTTGTAGAGCCTGAGGGGATTTACGAGAAGTCAACAGTTCAGGTAAGAGAATTGGAAGGTTTACCTCTCATTGAACAACCTCTTTATGGAGATATTCCTGAGAAGGTTGTAATTGCAGAGAACGGAATAAGGTTTAACGTTCAGATAGTTGGTGGGCAGAAAACGGGATACTTCCTTGACCAGAGGGAGAACAAACTTCTCTTTGCTACGGAATTTGTAAAGGAAGGGGATAGAGTTTTGGATGCTTTCTGCCATCTTGGAGGATTTGGAATTCATGCAGCTGTAATCGGTAAGGCAAGAGAGGTAATAGCTGTTGATAGTTCTCAACTTGCCCTCGATCTTGCAAAAGAGAATGCCGAGCTCAACGGTGTTGCAGATAGATTCCATTTTGTAAAGGGTGACGCTTTTAAAGTTTTAAAGAGGATGCAACAGGAAGGGGAGAAGTTTGATTCAATAGTCATTGACCCGCCGGCCTTTGCAAAGAGCAAAACGGTTGTTGAGCAGGCAAAGAAGGGGTACAAAGAGCTTTTCTTGCGAGGGCTGAAAATGTTAAAACCGGGTGGAAGCATTGTTGTCTGTTCCTGTTCCCACCACATCACTCCACCAATCTTAGAAGAGATACTTCTTTCGGCTGCTTACGATACAAGAACTCCATTGAAGGTTCTCTACACGACCTGTCAGGCTAAGGATCATCCCTTCATTCTTCAGATTCCTGAATCAAGATACTTAAAGTGCATATTTGCCAGATCGTTCCCCTGGGAGGTTTGAATGATAAAAAAGGCAGTTATACCTGTAGCGGGGCTTGGAACAAGATTTTTGCCGGCGACGAAGGCACAACCGAAGGAGATGCTCCCAATTGTGGATAAACCGGTAATTCAGTATATAGTTGAGGAAGCTGTAAAAGCTGGTATTAAACAGATCGTTTTTGTAACAGGTAAGCATAAAAGGGCAATTGAAGATCACTTTGATACAAACTTTGAGCTGGAATATGTGCTGGAGAAGAAAGGAAAAGAGGAACTTCTCAAGCTTGTGAAAGGAGTTACAAATCTTGCAGAGATCATTTACATTAGACAGAAAGAACCTCTTGGACTGGGACATGCAATTCTTACAGCGGAGCCGGCTGTTGGAAATGAACCATTTGCAGTTCTACTTGGTGACGACATAATGCTTTCAGAGCCTCCGGCCATAAAGCAGTTAATGGATGTTTTCAGCAAGTACAGATGTACGGTTTTAGGAGTTCAGAGAGTCCCAGAGGAGGATGTTAGTAGATACGGCATTGTTGGAGGAAAAGAGGTAGAACCGGGGGTTTTCAAAGTCGATACCTTGGTGGAAAAGCCTTCTATTGAAGAAGCTCCTTCAAATCTTGCCATTACCGGTAGGTACATTCTCACCCCTGGGATCTTTGAAGCACTGAAGAGAACTCCTCCGGGGAAAGGGGGAGAGATTCAGCTAACGGACGGCATTGAAAGGCTTGGAATGAAAGAAGCTCTTTATGCTAAGATAATGAAAGGGGAAAGATACGATACAGGAGATAAATTAGGTTTCCTTATAGCTACGGTGGATTTTGCCCTTAAAAGGGAAGATTTAAAAGAGCCACTTCTGAAGTTCTTGAGAGAAAAACTTAAAGAGGAGAAAAGTAATGGGTGAAATAATACAGCCTCATGATCAGGATGAAGCAAAGTTTCCAGAGGAGCTTCCGGTTCTTCCATTAAGAGATGTTGTTGTTTTTCCCATGATGATAGCTCCTCTTTTTGTCGGAAGACCATTTTCACTTAACGCTATAGAGGAATCTCTCAGGGAGCATAAACTAATTTTTCTCTTAACTCAGAAAGATAAAGACGTGGAAGAACCAAAGCCTGAGGATCTTTACGAATACGGAACCGTTGCTGTTATCCTCAAGGCAATGAAGATGGGGGATGGCAGAGTAAAAATTCTGGTTCAGGGACTTGGAAGAGCGAAAGTTAAAGAGATAAAAATAGAAGATGGTTACTACAGAGCTAATTTAGAGCACATTTCAGAACTTGAATACGTTCCTCAGTCCTTAGAAGAAGAAGCTTTAGTCAAACTTGTGAAAGATCAGATAGAGAGGATTGTTGCTCTTGGAAAGCAGATTCCACCCGATATGGTTGCAATTTTGAGGTCAATTGAAGATCCCGGCAGGCTTGCAGACCTTGTCGCCGGTCAGATAGACCTTTCAACTGAAGAGGCGATAGATCTTCTTTCTACAATTGATCCGGTAGAGAGACTCAAGAAAATAAGTGAGAAATTGGAACATGAGATAAAGGTTCTTGAGATCCAGGAACTGATAAGGACAAAAGCCCGTGAGTCTATGGAGAAGGAGCAAAAGGAGTACTTCCTGAGACAACAGCTTCGAGCAATCAGGAAAGAGCTGGGTGAAGAAGAGGAAAGAACGAAGGAGATTGAGGAGTACAAAGGAAAAATAAAAAAAGCAAAAATGCCGAAAGATGTGGAGGAAGCAGTTTTAAAAGAACTCGCTCGCCTTGAAAAGATGCATCCAGAATCTGCCGAAGCAGCAGTTCTCAGGACTTATATAGAGTGGATGATAGAGCTTCCGTGGTCAAAGAGAACGAGGGATAAGCTGGATATAGAGAGGGCAAGACAGATTCTGGATGAAGATCACTACGACCTTGAGAAAGTTAAGAACAGGATCCTTGAATATCTGGCAGTAAAGGCTCTCATAAAGAAGAGGAGGAAGAAAATAAAAGAGATAAAACAACCAACGATTTGCTTTGTTGGTCCTCCGGGTGTTGGTAAAACCTCCTTAGCCCGTTCCATTGCAAGAGCTCTTGGAAGGAAGTTTGTAAGGATTTCCCTTGGCGGTGTGAGGGACGAAGCTGAGATAAGGGGACACAGGAGAACCTACGTTGGTGCGATGCCTGGAAAGATAATTCAGGCACTTAAAAAAGCTGGAACCAAGAATCCTGTAATCCTTCTTGACGAAATCGACAAAATGGCTTCAGACTTCAGGGGTGATCCAGCAGCTGCTCTTCTTGAAGTTCTTGATCCTGAACAGAACAGAGAGTTTGTCGATAACTATATAAATCACCCCTTTGACCTATCAGAGGTTCTTTTCATAGCAACGGCAAACACTCCCCATACGATTCCTGAACCCCTCTATGACAGGCTTGAAGTTCTCAACATTCCTGGATACACGGAGTACGAAAAGCTTCAGATTGCAAAGAAGTACATAGTTCCAAAGCAGATGAAGAATCATGCCCTTACGGAAAATGACATCGAGTTTACAGATTCAGCACTTCTATACATTATCAGGCACTATACAAGGGAAGCTGGGGTCAGGAATCTTGACAGGAGAATAGCAGCAGTTTGCAGAAAGATCGCTCTCTGGATCAGTGAAGGGAAGGAAAAGAAGTACAGAGTTACAAAGAAATTAGTTGAGAAGATTCTTGGAGCTCCAAAGTTCATTCCAGAATTAGAGCTTGGAGAGGATGAAGTTGGTGTAGCTACAGGTCTTGCCTGGACTCCAGTCGGAGGGGATATCCTTTTTATAGAGGTCATTGTAACCAAGGGAAGTGGAAGGCTCATCCTCACTGGAAGACTTGGTGATGTGATGAAAGAGTCTGCTCAGGCAGCTCTTGGATTCATAAAAGCCAATGCAGATAAATACAATATCAAGCACGACTTTTCAAAAATAGATATTCACGTTCACGTTCCGGCAGGAGCAATTCCAAAGGATGGTCCTTCAGCCGGAATAACTATTGCAACGGCAATGCTTTCTGCTCTGACAGGGAGAAGGGTTAGAAAGGATGTTGCAATGACGGGAGAGATAACCCTTGGTGGAAAAGTTCTTCCTGTCGGTGGTCTGAAGGAGAAGATTTTAGCAGCTCTCAGGTATGGTGCAAAAACTGTGATACTTCCAGAGAAAAACAGAGCAGAAGTTATGGAAGAGCTTCCCGATGAAGCAAAGAAAAAAGTAAAGCTTGTATTTGTTGACAGAGTGGAAAAAGTATTTGACTTAGCTCTTTACCCAGAGGAGAAGAAGTCCAGATCTAAGAAGAAATCGGTTTCTAAATAAATCCCGCCCCTCTTGGGGCGTTTTTTCACTTCGGGAGTAAACCTTGAAAATTGTCAGAACCGAAGATGGTTCTCTTACTCTCTTTTCAGAAAAGTTCAACGAACCCTACCACTCCCTTACAGCAGGTGCCTTCAAAGAAGCAGTAGAGAAGTTCTGCAAGCCCTGCAAGGTAGAAGAGAAAGCAAAAAAGGGTAAGTTAAACCTGTTTGATGTCTGTTTTGGACTTGGCTACAACACAGTTGCATTTCTTGAGACAGCTTTTTCTTCCAACCCCAAAGTAAAGGTTTCCGTAGTTGGATTTGAGTTCGACCTCGGTGTAATAGAGAAGTCCTTGGAACTCTCCTGGGGAAATTACGAAAAGTGGAAAAAGATTATCAGGGTAGCTCTAAAAAATAAAAGGTGTGAAAATATTTTTCTCACAATAAATTATTTTTCTCCACAAATAAAGCTTAAAATCTACATAGGTGAAGGAAGGGAAGTAATAAAAAGGATTCATCGAAAGTATAAACAATTTGCAGATGCTATCTTTCACGATCCATTTTCTCCAAGAGTAAATCCAGAACTCTGGACTTTTGAGTTTTTCCAGAAGCTGAGAAGCATCATAAAAAGAGATGGGATACTTGCTACATATTCTGCTGCATCTCCTGTAAGGAAAGCCCTCTGGATGGCAGGTTTTGGTGTGAAAGAAGGAGTGGCTGTCGGAAGAAAATCCAGATCAACGGTAGCTTCACCTCTTTTCAAAACAGAAGAGAAACTTCTGGAAAAATTTTTGGCGTCAACAAAGTCTACACCTTACAGAGATCCCAATTTACAGGATTCACCAGAGCTAATAATGTCAAGAAGAAGGGGGTGTGTCTGGTTACAGGAAAAAGCACTTCCGATAGCCCCAATCTATTAAAAAACCTAAATTTAAAATTAGATACCAGTAAAAGGAGGAAAAGATGGGAGGGAAACAAGATTACGTTCCTGCAGGCAGGAAAGAGTACACATGGGAAAGCGACAATCCATACTATGAAAAGAGAAAGTATCCAGAGCCAACCAAATGTCCTGAGTGTGGAGTTGTTTTTAAGGATGGAAGATGGCAATGGCCTGAACAAATTACGGAAAAATTACCGAATGAGATTAATGAAATTCTCTGTCCAGCCTGCAGAAGGAAGAGAGACAGATATCCAGGGGGATTCTTCTACCTTAGTGGTAAGTTTCTTGAGAACCACAAGGAAGAGATTTTGAATACGATTAAGAACGTTATAGATGAGGTTATGACACAAAGACCTCTTCAAAGAGTTCTGTGGATGGAAGAAAAGGAAGACGGAATTATTGAAATAGCAACAACAAGCGAACACCTGGCAAGACACCTTGGGGAAGCTGTGAATAATGCTTTCAAAGGGGATTTTGAAGTTAATTACAGCGAAGGTCAGAAATTAGCAAGGGTTTACTGGCACAGGGATTAAACAAAGGGGGCAATTGCCCCCTAAATATTTAGCCAGCAAGTGGGTTGGCGTAGAGAAGAATAAGAGCAATAACGAGACCGTAGATAGCAAGAGCTTCGATAATAGCAAGACCGATAAACATTGTTGTAGTGAGTTTACCAGCTATCTGAGGATTTCTTGCCATACCTTCACAGGCACCTCTTACTGCCTGACCCTGTCCGGCACCGGCACCACCGGCGGCAGGACCAATAGCAAGCCCGGCACCAATTGCTGAAAGACCAAGAATGAGAGCTTTTCCAGATTCTCCACCTTCACCTGCAAGTGCTGGAAGAGCTCCAACAATTAGCAGGAACAGTGTGAAGAGTACACTTTTGAGTGAAGTTTTCTTCATCAGTATACCTCCTGTCAGAATATATTTAACCTGCGTGCTCTTCTTCGTGCTCTTCAATCGCTGTTGCAATGTAGACAACAGTCAGAATGCAGAAGATAAACGTTTGCAGGAAGCTGTTCGCGAACACGATAAACTCACCTGCAACCGGAACAAGGAATGGAACCAGCATCAGTGCAACTAAAACAACCATTTCATCACCAAACATGTTTCCGAAAAGACGGAAGGAGAGAGAAAGGATCCTTGAGAGGTGAGAAACCACTTCAATAGGAAACATGATCGGTGCCATCCAGGGAACAGGACCGGCAAAATGCTTGATGTAGTTAACAAGACCGTGCTTTTTCACACCTTCGTAGTTGTAAACAAGGAAGGAAATTATTGCTAATGCGAGGGTTGTATTTAAGTTCGCAGTTGGCTGTGTGAATCCAGGGATAAGTCCCATAAGGTTTCCAAAGAGAATAAATACTGCAAGCCCAG
>CAJXJV010000077.1 GCA_913055135.1 uncultured Desulfurobacterium sp.
TGTGATTCTTTTTAAATTAAAGAGTATCAAGTTCTCGTCTTCTTTTAATTCACTTGCAAGCATGTTGCTCCTTTTGTATATATTGCTACTTTTCAAGTTTTTTATGAAATCATTCCAATTTTCTCTGGATTCTTTCCACAGATTCGCATAACCAACATCATCAACATAGTCAACAACAAATCGATATGCCCTTACCCTCCTCCAGAACTCATCAACTAAATTTTTGTTCCATTTTATTTTTATTTTTTCCTTGAAATCCTTATCCTCTCCTAATGCCTTATCCCTTCTTTCCTTCCACTGCCTGTATTCTTCTACATTTTCCATCCATATTTCATTTTCTTTCTCACAGTGGAAAATACAGGTATCAAACTTCTTTAGCTCCTCTTCAGTTAAATCCTCCAGTCTTTGATTTTCCTTCAGGAAAACAGCCACAGGCTCTATTACATTTCTTCCTGTTTCCTGACAAACCCTGCATTTTTTATCTAAATAAACTACCCTCCACCCCATCTTAAAATTCCGAATAATTCTCTACTAATCTACTGATTTTAAACTTGTCATCCATCATTCATAATAATCCTTCCTTCTTTAAAATCTCCGCAATTCTTTTATCAACTTTGGCAATTTCCCTCAAAGATTTTAGAAGCCTTTTTAGCTTTTCCGGTCTTACCTCTGAATCCATTTCTTCGTAAATCTGTCTTTTAGCTTCTCCTATCATTGTTTTCCTATCCCAGAGAAGTAATCCTACAAAAGTTGCAACAAGACCAAACATTCCAATTACCATTAATTCTATATACTTAAAATGCTGTTCAAATCGTTTATCAACCTGTTCAAACCGTGCATTCATATCACTTTTTAACTCTTCTATTTTCCTGTTAGTGTTGTCTATTCTTTTACTTAACTGTTTGCTTACGTCATCAATTCTTCTGTTTACATCATCAATTCTTTTATTTACGTCATCAATTCTTCTGTTGATCTGTTTTAGCTCTCCCTTGATTTCCCCAAGCGTCTGGAAAAGTATTTTTTCCTCTGCCGGCGTTATTGAATGGGCAGAACTTACAAAAGCCAGAAGAACTGTAATTATAGTAATCACTTTTTTCACATTACAACTCCATATCCTTTATTTAAAGCTTCAATGTTCACATCTGCAAACCTTGGGTTCAATTCAACAATTGCTTTCTCAACTTCTTCCTTTGAAAAGGGAAAATTCTCAATCACTTTCAAAGCATAGCCGAGGATAAAAACATTCAGGGATTTTGGATTTACCTCCCCCTTTACAGCTAACTCTGAAGCTTTAACAGTAAAAACGTTAAATCCATTAATTTCCGGAAAACCATCCTCAATATTTGTAACAATATACCCTTCGGGCTTCAAATAGTGGAGAAATCTTAGGGTTTCGGTTGGATATAGACCTAAAAGCAGATCCGCCTGCCCCTCTCCAACCAGAGGAGCTTTAAAGTCCCCAATTTTCAAGTATGAGATAACTGTTCCACCTTTTTGAGCCATACCGTGAGTTTCTGTTCCTATAAAATCGATACCTTTATTCAGAGCACACCGGGCAAGGAGTTTTACTAAAAAAATTGTTCCCTGTCCGCCGACTCCTGTTAGAACTATCTGATATCTCATCTCACATCCTCCACAAAGGCATCAAATGGACAAAGATCCGAAAGACAGACACCACAACCCACACAGAAGTAAGGATTTACCTCTACCTTTCCTTCATCGTTCCACTCAAAGGCAGGACAACCGAAATCGTTTATACAGTGTCCGCATCCTGTACACTTATCCTGGTCAACTTTTGCAAATTTTCCAGGCAGTTTCACTTTCTCTTTGTCAAAAGTGCAGAACTCATTAACAATGGCAACAACAGGTCCGTTGGCTTTCTCATATATCTCTTTTACCTTCTTGAAAAACTCAACTGTGGTTTTAATGGTTCCATCGTAATCGAGAATCAAAGGTTTTACTCCACACCCTTCAACAATCTTCGGAATGCTGACATTTCCTATTCTTTCCGGAGTTGGCTGAAGACCAGTCATGGCAACGGTACTATTGTCCATAATTACCAGAACGAACTTGTGCCTGTTAGCAACAGCATCAATGAGGGGTGGAATACCTGCATGGAGAAACGTGGAGTCTCCAATCGTTGCAACTATTGGCTTTTCAGTATCAGACTTTGAGAAGCCGCAGGAGAGTCCAACAGAAGCTCCCATACAGAGAACCGTATCAACAGCTTTCTGATTCAGACCGAGAGTGTAACAACCGATATCTGATGGATAAATTGCCTTATTTCCAAAAACTTTTTTCATTCCGTAAAAGACAGTTCTATGTGGACATCCGGGACACAGAGCAGGCACTCTTGGAGGAACTTCTCCTTCATACTCTTTTCCAACGTAGATGTTTCTGCTTATGTGTCCCCTCTTTAAAAGGGTATCAGCAACTCTATCGTGTGTAACTTCATCTATTTGAAAGACATCTCCAGTAAGTTTACCTCTAACGTTTCCAAGGTGTCTTATCTGCTCCTCTACAAGAGGATAGGTTTCCTCAAAGACTATAACCTCTTCGTAAGAGGAGATTAAATCACTTAGCTTTTCTGAAGGAAGAGGAGTTGGCATGTCAATCTTTAAAACATCTGCTTTTAATCCTGTATCCTCAAGGACTTCAAGAACATAGGAGTAACTCGTTCCAGAAGCAATAATAAGAAGCTTTCCTCCTCTAAGCTTTTCAACCTGGGGTTTCAAGAACTCATCGTAGTTGAACTGTGCAATTCTCTGAAGCTTTTCTAAAAGCTCATACCCCTGCTTTAATCTCGGATTTCTCGGAACTGCTGCCCACCTTTCAATGTTTCTTTCAAACTTTCCTTCTCTTCCCTCAAACTCAAAGTCAGGAATATCAACTATCTGCCTTCCGTGACATACCCTGAGAACAGGTCTGAGGATAACAGGAATTTCAAACTTTTCAGAGAGGTTAACGCCAATAACCGCCAGCCTGAAAGCATCTTCTGGACTTGAAGGATCAAGTGCAGGAATTCTTGCAAACTTTGCAAAGTACCTTGAGTCCTGTTCTGTCTGAGAGCTATAAAATCCTGGGTCGTCTGCAGAGATTATGAGGAAACCTCCTTTATTTCCTATGTAAGCACTGCTCATCAAGGCATCTGAAGCCACGTTGAGACCAACCATTTTCATTCCGCAGGCTGCTCTTTTACCGGTTATTGCAGCAGCATAAGCTGTTTCAAAGGCAACCTTTTCGTTAGTTGACCATTCAACATAGGCTGGAAGATTCTTTTGCCTGACAAGTTTCTGATAAGTCTCTAAAATTTCTGAGCTTGGAGTTCCTGGATAGGCTGCCATAACATCAACCTTAGCGTAAAGCAACCCCCATGCTATAGCTTCATTTCCTAAAAGAGTCCTTTTCATCTCTACCTCTTTGTTGATGATATTCTCTCATAGTTGAACAATGAATCTCTATTCTACCACGTTACTTGGTCTGTTTAATTGTTCTCTCCTGTGTGTATAATTCCTGACATGAAATGGACTGTTGGGAAACTAATCAGAAGAGCAGCAGAAATTCTCAGAGAGAGAGGAATAAAGTCAGCAAGACTTGATGCAGAGTTACTCCTTGCCCATTCTCTTGGATTTAAAGACAGGGTTAAGCTTTACACAGAGTTTGAAAGACCTCTAACAGAAGAAGAGGTAGAAAACTACAGACAACTGATAAAGAGAAGGGCAAAGGGAGAACCTGTTGCCTATATCACAGGTGAGAAAGAGTTTTTTGGTTTCACATTTAAAGTCCAGAAAGGTGTTTTAATTCCAAGACCTGAGACGGAGCTCCTTGTCGAAGTAGTTTATGATTTCCTTAAAGATAAAACAGGTCAAACTGTAGTAGATGTTGGAACCGGAACCGGTTGTATAATTCTTGCCTTGTGCAAACTTCTTGGTAATAAACATAAATACTTTGGAACAGATATTTCATCTATCGCTCTTAAAGTCGCTGAGGAAAATAGAGAAAGACTAAGGTGTAACAGTGTAAAATTTGTCAAAACAAGTTTGCTAAAAGGTCTTGATTTTCCGATTGATGTAGTTGTCTCAAATCCTCCTTACATTCCTGTGGGAGATGAGAGACTGGAGAAGGAAGTTTTGAAATTTGAGCCGGCAATTGCACTGTTTGGTGGAGAAAGTGGACTTGAAGTGGTTAAAGAACTGATAAAAGAGGCAGGGGAAAAACTCAAAGTGGGTGGATTCTTTGCCGTTGAAATTGGAGAAGGACAATCAGAAAAGGTTAAAAAGCTTCTAAAAGAAGCAGGTTTTACAGACATTAAAGCCCACAAGGATCTGGCAGGTATAGAGAGAGTCGTTACTGCTAAAAGGGGATAGGATGGAAAAGTTTGTTATAAAAGGTGGAAAAGAGCTCAAAGGAAAAGTCAGGATATCCGGTTCAAAAAATGCATCTCTTCCAATACTCTTCGCTTCAATATTGACCGGGAAGCTCAGGCTTTCAAACGTTCCAGACTTGAGAGACATAACAACAACCTGTCAATTACTGAAACAGATGGGATTTGATGTTAGAAAAAGCGGTAACACCGTAGAAGTTGAATCAGGTGGAGATATAAAAACCGAAGCACCCTATGAACTCGTAAAAACGATGAGAGCATCCATTCTCTGCCTTGGTCCTCTAATTGCAAAGTATGGCAGAGCAAGAGTCTCCATGCCCGGAGGTTGTGCAATAGGATTAAGACCGGTAAACCTTCACCTTAAAGCCCTTTCAAAGATGGGAGCAGATATAAAAATAGACCATGGCTATATAACTGCTGAAGTAAACGGAAAGCTGAAAGGATGCGAGATAACCTTTGATTTTCCAACTGTGGGTGGAACGGAAAATGTCCTGATGGCTGCTACTCTTGCAAAGGGGAAAACAATCATAAGAAATGCAGCGAAAGAACCGGAAATTGTTGACCTTGCAAGAGCTCTAAGGAAAGCTGGAGCTGAAATAGAAGGTGAAGGAACTGACGTAATAGAAATCAGAGGGACTTCAGATCTCAAAGAAATAGACTACAGAGTAATGCCCGACAGAATTGAAGCTGGAACGTTTATTGCGGCTGTAGGACTTGCAGGTGGTGAAGTGGAAATGGAGGAGTTTCCTTTTGAAACTCTGGGAGCAGTAATAGAGAAGTTTGAAGAAGCTGGATTAAGAATAGAAAAACTTGATGGCAACAGAGTACTTGTTAAAAAAGTTGATAGGTTAAAAGGGACAGATATTATTACCCAGCCATACCCGGGTTTCCCGACAGATATGCAGGCTCAATTCATGGCAGCCATGTGCCTTGCTGACGGAATTTCTGTCATAAAGGAAACAATCTTTGAAAACCGCTTCATGCATGTGCTTGAACTCCAGAGGCTTGGAGCTAATATCTCCATAGAAGGAAACACTGTGGTTGTGAAGGGAACAGAAAAGCTAATTGGTGCAAAGGTTACAGCCACAGATCTAAGAGCAAGTGCTTCTTTAGTCATAGCAGGACTTGCAGCAGAAAACACAACAGAGGTTTATAGAATCTACCATCTTGACAGGGGCTATGAGAAAATGGAGAAAAAACTCCAGCTCCTTGGTGCGGATATCAGAAGAGAAAAGAGTGAACTTCCATACTAAAGGAGAAAAGAATGAAGTACGATCAAATAACAATTGCCCTTCCAAAAGGTAGGCTCTTAAAGGATGCAGTCGGCTTTCTCAAAGAGGCAAAAATTGACGCGTCAGAAACTTTGAAAGAGACGAGAAAGCTAATCTTCAACCAGGAAAATTTCAGATTCATACTGGTAAAACCTATGGACGTTCCAACCTACGTTTACTATGGAACGGCGGACATAGGAATTGCAGGTAAGGATGTTATCGAGGAAAAGGGATACGATCTCTATGAACCACTCGATCTTGGCTTTGGCGCCTGCAGACTATCTGTAGCAGAACCAGAAGAAATAGAAGAACCGTACGATCTTGAAAAACTTTCCTTTATCAGGGTTGCAACAAAGTATCCACGGATAACCGACAAGTATTTTAGAAGCAAAGGAATTCATCCCGAAATTATAGTTCTCTATGGTTCTGTAGAGTTGGCACCACTGGTGGGATTATCAGACAGAATTGTTGACCTTGTTCAGACCGGAACTACTCTGCGTGCAAATGGACTGAGAGAAGTTGATACGATTCTTCACTCAACTGCACGGCTTATAGTAAACAGGGCAAGCCTCAAAACCAGATACTCAATCATAAAACCGATAATAGACCAGATAAAAAAAGCTTTATAATATAAAACTAAAAGCTATCTTCAGGGGGAATTTTGGAGGAAAAACTTGAAAAAGGAGTAATCGTTGAATCCGTAGGTTGGTCAGAACCTGTAATAGTAGAACAATATGAAGACTTAGGAGACTTAGTAAGGATTTTAGGCAGAACTCAAATATCAAAAGAATTCTTCGACGTGATTATTGAAAAATCAGAACTGTCACGTTTAAAGATAAGAAAAATAGAAAGTAGATTCTCCGCTGATCCCAAAAAAGTTTTCCTCGCATTAGAAACTAAAAGATACAGATATATATCTCTCTATGACCCTTTGCTTGCAGTTAATACTTCTGTAGTTGATCCTCTTCCTCACCAGATAGAAGCTGTTTATGACAAAGTACTGAAACTCCCAAGAATCAG
>CAJXJV010000078.1 GCA_913055135.1 uncultured Desulfurobacterium sp.
TGAATTTACAATAAAGGCACTGACTGGAGCTTTTTTTGCAGGAGAAATAGAAGGACAAAATCCTGAAATCAGTGAAACCGCTGATAGGCTGTTAAGAAAACTTGTTAAATTACTTAATGAGCAGAATCCTGAATTGATGAACCAGATTTTGCAGGAATTTAAGAAAGAAGAATTCACTGAAGGTATCGAAAAGATAAAAACTATTCTTAATCCAGAGGAGAAATAACTTGAACGACGTAGTCTTCTTCCTTCACAGGGTTTATCCTGACAGTATAAAAAAGAGAGATGATATAAACGTTTCAAACTTCGTAAGAGCATTAAAGCTCATTAAAAGCCGATTTAAGATTGTTCCACTTCAAGCACTGCTGGAAGAGAGAAGTAACGAGAGGAGAGCGGCGATAACTTTTGACGATGGTTATGCAGATAATTTTGTGTATGCATATCCGATTTTAAAGAAAACGGGAATTCCAGCTCACCTTTTCATAACGGCAAACAGAATCTTAGAGTCTGGAATTAGAAAAAATCTGTTTGACTACTGGGATGGAAAGGTATCTGAGAAAGAGCTCTATAAACCAGTTTCCATGTATTATGGACATGAAGAATTTATAAAAAAGGGATATTCCGAAGAATTTTTGTCCTGGGAAGAGCTTGATCAAATGAAAGATGTTTTCACTTTTGGAGCTCACGGCGGAAACCATTTTGCTTTTCCTTATAAAGAAGAAATTGTTGATTTCTTTGATGGCTCAAACTTTCACTGGACTATGCTTCTATATAGTGATGAACCTTTTGTTGGTCTCCCACGATTTCCAACAAGAAGTGAGTTGGATATAAGGAGGTTCTATCCATCAGAAGAGCTCTTAGAGTTCTGTTCTAAGTTTCCAAAAAAGGATAACTGGAAAGAGAAGTTAAAACAGGAAATTAATCGGCGTTTCAAAACTCTTGGGAGGTTTGAAACAGAAGAAGAGGCAAGAAAAAGGATTGAGGAGGAATTGAGGGAGTCTAAAGGGAAAATAGAAGAGAATCTTGGTATAGCAGTTGATAACTTTTCCTGGCCTTTCGGTCACTATTCTGATTTCAGCAAAAAAATAGCTTCAAACTTTTACAGATACATCTTTACAATTAAGAAAGGATTCATCGGAAAAGAATCTGACATGTGCGAACTTCCGAGGGTTTCTCTCGGGAAAGATCTGTTTACCGTTCTGGGTAGAATTTTAACCTTCTCCACGAGCGTAGGGTTTACGATTTACAGAAAATTTAAGAAGGGGAAGATGCTTTGAGCCTGTCTGTAGCAATTTTGACTTTTAACTCGGAAAGATGCATAGAACAGGTTCTTGAAAGTGTAAGGGATGTAGCAGATGAGATTGTTGTTCTTGATTCTGGTTCTACGGATAGGACACTAAATATAGTTAAATCCTTTGGAGCAAAGGTTTATTTCAGAGAATTTGATAACTTTGTTAACCAGAAAAACCATCTCCTTTCTCTTTGTAGAGAAAAGTGGGTATTGTTCATTGATGATGATGAAGTTTTAAGCGATGAGCTAAAAGCAGAAATTAAGAATGTAAAAACAGAGGAAAAATTTGACGGTTACTACATTAACGTTCTGACGAACTATCTTGGAAGATGGATAAAACACGCATGGTATCCAGACTGGCATTTGAGACTTGCAAGAAGAGAGAAGTGCAGGTGGGTTGGAGACTCTGTTCATGAAACTCTAAGGGTTGAAGGAGAGGTTGGGTACCTGAAAGGAGACCTGCTTCACTACTCCTATCCTTCAGTTTCTTATCATTTGAAGAAGATTGATCTCTATACAACACTGTATGCTGAAGGAGCTTATAAAAGAGGGAAGAGGTTTTCCTATAAAAAGCTTTTTCTTTCTCCTCTGGGAGCTTTTATTAGACGCTACATATTGAAAAAAGGTTTTTTAGATGGATTTGAAGGGTTTGTCCTCAGTGTTATGGCTTCTTACTACACTTTCCTGAAGTATCTGAAACTCTGGGAAAAGGAGAAAAATGAGAAAGCTTTTCGTTCTTGATGAAAGGTGGGATAGTGCCCTTACAGATCTTGGAATTAAAATGGCAACTGTTTCAGAAGGGGATGTTGCCTGTGCAGTTCTGAAGGGAGCTCCTGCCGAAAAAAAAGTGAAAAAGGCATCTCTGAAGTGTTTTTATATAGAAGATCCCAGAAAAGGACTACCATTTAAGCCGTTTCTCTCTCTGAAGGGAGTAATAGAAAAGTTCAAACCGAATGTTGTTGTTACTATAAGGGGAGATGAACTTTTCTTTTCTTCTCTTCTTAAAAAGAAGGTTGGTTTCAAGCTCTACAGAGTTCATGGTGAAGCCAAGGGAATCAGAAATACGGTTTTAAATAGGTACATACATGAAAAGTATGTCGATGGAGTTATTCTCTCTTCAAAAGGGCTTGTAAACGATGTTGTTGTGGAGCTCCCGAAGGTTTTTGTACGGGGAGCTGTTAATACGGAGAAATTCAAATTTTCTGAGGAAGGAAGGAGAAAGCTTAGAGAGGGTCTGTGTATAGGGGACTCTATTCTCCTTGGTATTGTTGGAAGGCTTGATCCTGTGAAAGGACACGATCTTTTCATCAGGGCGCTGTCTATTCTTGTCAAAAAAGGTTTGAATGTGAAGGGGTTAGTGATTGGTGAAGAGAAGAACGTTAAGCTTTGTGATTTAAAAGCACTTGCCAGAAATCTTGGCGTTGACGGGAATATAATTTTTATCACCGAAAGGCGAGAAGATATCGTTAATTTGATGTCTGCTATTGATGTGGGCGTTGTTCCGTCAAAAGGTTCTGAAATGATTGCAAGGACTCTTCTTGAGTTCATGGCGTGTGGCAGACCAGTTGTTACCACAGAGGTTGGAGTTCTTCCCGAAATAGTGAAGGGGAACTTTGGAATGGTTGTTAAAGCCGAAGAAGGAGCTCTATGTAGAGGTGTAGAGGCTATTTTGAATAGAAATTTAGGGGAGCTTGGAAAAGCTGCCCGGGAGGAAGCAGTTGAAAACTACTCTCTTCGCAGGCTTGCTGATATTGTTAACTCTTTTCTCACTTAGTGGTTGTAAAACTGCCCGTAGGGATTACACGATTCGGTATCCTGCTGCTCTTCTTGCAGAACACCCGAAAGAGTACTGGGGTAGTTACGTTAAAGTTGTTGGCGTTTTAAAGCGTTATCGTCCACAGGATCAGTTCCCGCCTTACTCTGCAAAGGATCCAGTTGTATGTGACAGCTCGGGCTGTATCTATGTTCACGATGATACAGAGGATCTGTCAAAATACATAGGCAAGAAGGTCAAAATAATCGGTTATGTGGAAGTTACGAAGTTTAACTTTCCTTATATAGATGTTCTCAAGATTGAGGAGAAGAAGTAATTGTTTGTAGAAGTAGTTCTTGACCTTCCGGTTGACAGGAGTTTTTACTACAGAGTTCCTGAGGTGCTTTCAAACCCTCCAGAGGTGGGGAAAAGGGTTATCGTTCCCTTTGGAAACAACGATTTTTTAAGGACAGGGATTATTCTATCCATCAGGGATTCTGTTGATTTCTCGCCGGATAGAGTAAAGGAAATCTTTGATGTTCCTGATGAGTTTCCTCTTTTTACAGGAGAGACCCTTAAACTTGCTAAGTGGATTTCTGAATACTACTGTTCTTCTCTGGGGGAGACGCTCTTTTCCTTTTTGCCTTCTGGATTTGTAGTATCGGAATCTTTTTTTGTGAAGCTTACAAGTAATGAACTCTCTGTAAAACTTTCAGACTCTGAGAAAAAACTGGTTGAAGCTCTCAAAGTATCAACTGGTCGCTTTAAAGTTTCATCTCTGAGAAGGAAGGTGAAACTTTCCAATTTCTATCAGGTTTTGAGGAATCTTATCTCAAAGGGTGTGGTTCGGAGAGAGGAGTTTATTAAAAAAGACACTATTCCCAGAGAGGAATTTGTTGTTCTAAAAAAGGTTGAAGGAGTAAGGGGGAAAAAGAGCAAAGAGCTGATTGAATATCTGAAGTCCTGCAAAAGGGCAAGTTTGAGAGAGCTCCGAAACCGAGGTTTTACGAGAGATACCATAAAAAGGCTTGTTGAAAAAGAAATTTTAGAACTCTTTGAAGAAAAGGTTACCATTAAGAATAGACCACAGGAACTTGTGGAAGAAAAGGAGATTCAACTGACTCCTTCTCAACAGAGGGCTTTTAGCAGGATTGTTGGAGCTGAATCTGGAAAGTTTCTCCTTTACGGTGTGACCGGTTCTGGAAAGATGGAAATTTACCTTAAAACAGCTTATGAAATTGTGAAGAGGGGAAAGTCTGTTCTGATTCTGGTTCCGGAGCTCCTCCTGACTCCAGAACTTCGTGCAAGAGTAGAAAGCTACTTTGGTTCAAACATAGGTATCTACCATGGAAAGTTGACGCCAAAGGAAAGAGTTTCAACGTGGTTGAAGGCTATCAGGGGTGAGACAAAGGTTTTCATAGGAACAAGGGGAGCAGTAATACTTCCTATAAAAGATCTTGGCTTGATAGTTGTGGACGAGGAACAGGATGCTTCCTACAAAGAACAACAAAAGCCTTATTATCATGCCAGGGAAGTTGCCATAAAAAGAGCGGAAATTGGAGGCTTTCCTGTTGTTCTTGTTTCTGCCACTCCATCAATAGAGACCTACTACAGGGTGGAGAAAGGAGAGATAGAGAAGTTAGAGCTCAAAGAGAGGGTCTCTACAGTTCCTCTGCCTTACATAAAAGTGGTTGACCTTCAGAAAACCAAACGGGTTTCAATCTTTACAGAAGAACTCCTGAAAGCGCTGGAAAACACAGTCAGGAAGGGTGAGCAGGCGCTCCTCTTTATAAATCGGAGGGGCTTTTTTGCCACCTCTTTTTGTCCAAACTGCGGTTTTATAGCAGAGTGTGAAGATTGTGCAGTTCCGCTTGTCTACCATAAGCAGGAGAGGAAACTCATCTGTCACATCTGTGGAAAGAGATACATGCCTATTTACAGATGTCCAAAGTGTAAAACGAGATTGGAATTCAAAGGCTATGGAACAGAGAGAGTAGAAGAGGAGCTTCAAATTCTCTATCCCGATTTTAGGATTGTGAGACTTGATCAGGATACCATAAAGGATCCTACTACTGGGGCCAGAATCATAAAGGAGATAAAAGAGGGGAAATACGACGTAATAGTTGGAACTCAAATTGCCAGCAAAAGCCACAATTTCCCGAAACTCACTCTTGTTGGAGTATTAATGGCAGATCTTTTAGGAGGAGCTCCCGATTACATGACTTCCGAAAGAGTATTTCAGACGATTGTTCATACCACAGGGAGAGCGGGAAGGTTCAAGCCAGGAGCTGCCATTGTTCAGGCGTTCAATCCAGAACTTCCTGCCATAAAGTGGGCTGTTGAGTACAGGTTCGATGAATTTTACAGAGAAGAGTTAACAACGAGAGAACTCCTGAACTACCCACCTTTCACAAAGGGAGTTCTTGTAGAATTTCAGATAGAGAAAATGACAGGTTTTAAAAAAGTGGAAGAGCAGTTTAATAAACTCAAAGAGGTTCTTATACTTTACTTCTCAGTGCCGGATCTTACTCCTGCGCCTGTTCCAAAGATTTCTGGAAGGTACAGGTTTATATCTTTTCTTCGAGCTCCTGACCAGAAAAAACTTATTTCAGGACTTGAAGTCATAAAGAAAGAGTTTCCCCGTCGGTTTAAAGGAATCAGGTATAAAATAGACGTAGAACCAATTAGAATTATCTAATGAGGAGGTGCAGTTATGAAAAGGTACTTTGTTTTTCCCTTTGTCTTTCTCTTACTGGCAGGATGTGCGGTAAATTCAGCTTCTCAAAAGGGGTCTGTTACAACTGAAGTTCAACAGATAAAAACAAAAATGTTCGACGATATACCTGTCTATCCAGGATTTAAGCTAATTCCTGAGAAGAGTTTTGTGTATGAATCTGGAAATGTGAAGGTGGGGAGGCTTATTTTCAGAGGAAAATCATCTATAAATGATATGGTAAATTACTACAAGAACACCCTGCCAGAACAGGGATGGGAACCCATTTCAATAAGCATTTATGGAAAGGATGCTAACTTAACCTATGTAACTTCAGATAGAGTTCTTCAGGTTCGGATGACACAGGGCTTTTCCGAAACTACTCTAATTATCCAGGTTGGACCAAGAGGAGAGTTGACATCAGAACTTAAATAGCTATATTAAGTCATCGCATTGACAGAAGAATAAGGGTGCGGGCGTAGCTCAGTTGGTAGAGCACAACCTTGCCAAGGTTGGGGTCGCGGGTTCAAGTCCCGTCGCCCGCTCCACTTGACATTATCCCGAAGATGTCTATATTACAGCATCCAAAGTTGAATAAGACTCTTGCTCAACCCCGTAAATTCCCGAACTCCCAAATGTGGAAAGTTCTCGATTGGGGGTTGACAGCTCGATAGG
>CAJXJV010000079.1 GCA_913055135.1 uncultured Desulfurobacterium sp.
GGATAATCTGTTAAGACTCTTTGGTTCGGACAGAATCAAGAAGATGATGGAGATGATGAACGTTCCAGAGGATGAACCGATAACCCATAAGATGGTTTCAAAAGCCCTCGAAAATGCCCAGAGAAGGGTTGAGCAGCAAAACTTCCAGATTAGAAAGAGACTTCTTGAGTATGACGAAGTTTACAACGTTCAAAGGAAGGTTATCTACGATCAGAGAAACAAGATCCTTGAGGGAGAAGACTTCAAGGAGGACGTACTCTACTTCTTGGAGGAAGTTGCAAGGGAAATGGTGGAAAACTATGCTCCCGAAAACGTTCTGCCTGATGAATGGGATCTTGAAGGGCTCAAAAAATCTCTTGAGGCAAGGTTTGGATTTGAATTTAACATCCCGGCAAACTACGATGAGTTGATGAACTCAAGTACGGAAGATGCTCATGATGATAGAGAAAAACTTGTTAAGCTTATCTATGGCAGGCTTGTTGAAGAGTATGAAAAGATGGAGAAACTTGTTGGTGAAGGGCAGCTCAGAGAGGTAGAGAGAATGATCATGCTCCAGACCCTTGACCACTACTGGAGACAGCACCTTTTAGCTCTTGATCACATTAAGGAAAGCATAGGCTGGAGAGGTTACGGTCAGAGGGATCCAATTGTGGAATTCAAGAAGGAGGCTTTCCAGCTCTTTGAGGAGCTCATATCCAACATAGAAAACGGTACAGTAGATGGTCTCTTTAACTATTACAGATATGTCCAGAGCCAGATTCAGGAGGGAGTGGTGTGATAAAATATAAAATTCAAGGGGTTATGGAGTGAGAGGTGAAGAAGCTTTCGATAGCTTTTCTGATGCTGATACTATTCTTCTCTCAGTCACGTGCGGATCTCTATACTGTAAGGAAGGGGGATTCTCTTTACAAAATTGCCAGAAAGTTTCATACGACGGTCAGGAAAATAAAGAGACTTAATGGTTTAAGGAGTAATATTCTTCGCCCGGGTCAAAGATTGATCGTTCCCGGGAGAAGGTTTAAGCCGAAAAAGAGCCTCGAAACAATAACGTTTATTGAGGAAAAATCCGGTAATCTGTCTTCGAGAGTTGTAGTCAAAGCAGGAAACGAAATTTATCCTATAACAAACATTGTTCTAGAGGAAGGAGAGAAGTTGGCTGATGCTCTTTCTACTCCCTTTGATGTTCCTTACGATAACTGGAATCTTTCAATTCTGGAGGACCCTGAGTACAAAAGTGCAATTCTGAAAATGCTTGCTGAGGTGTTTAAAAGGTTGAAAAATACTCCTTACGTTTTCGGTGGAGGCAATCCAAAGTACGGGCTGGATTGTTCTTCATTTACAATGTATGTTTACCGAAAGTTAGGGATTAACCTTCCAAGAACAGCAAGGGCACAGTTTAACATAGGTGTTCCTGTTTCAAAAAGAGAGTTGAAGGTGGGAGACCTTGTCTTCTTCAGGACCTATGCAAGATTTCCATCCCACGTAGGAATTTACATCGGAAATGGTAAATTTGTTCATTTTTCCTCAATATTTCATGGACTTGCTATATCATCCCTTAACAGTGGTTATTTTAAGAGACGTTACATTGGAGCAAAAAGGGTTTTAAGTGAGAAGCTTGTTAGAAGAATAGTTCTGGCAAACAACAAAAATTAATTGCAAGGAGGAGTGCGATGAACACAAGACAGTTTCTAAAAGGGGTAACATTGTCTCTAACCGCCATAATGCTCTTTTCAACTCCTTCTTCTGGAGAAAAGGTTCAACCGACGCCGCGGGACTATAGGCTTGTAGAGTCACTTGAAAGGGTCTTTGAAAGTGTTGCAGAGAAGGTTAAACCAGCGGTTGTTAACATCAGCACTGTATCCGAAGTGAAGATAAAACATCCACCTGTCCCTCCAGAGTTCAGGGATTTCTTCCACCACTTTGGAATTCCGTTTCCATTTGATATGCCAGAGGAGTTTAAGACCAGATCCTTAGGATCTGGTTTTATCGTCAAAGTAGAAGATGGATGGGCTTACATCCTTACAAACAATCACGTTGTGGATAAAGCTACAAAAATAAAAGTAAAACTGAGCGATGGTTCTGTTTATAAGGCAAAGGTGGTGGGAAAGGATTCAAAGACAGATGTGGCTCTCATTAAGATTAAAGTGGGAGATAAAAAAGTACCGACAGTGAAGCTGGGGAATTCGGACGACATAAAAGTGGGAGAGTTCGTAATAGCAGTTGGAAATCCGTACGGTTTAAACTGGACAGTTACACATGGAATTATTTCTGCTAAAGGAAGGCATGGGCTTGGTTTAAACCCTATTGAGAACTTCATTCAGACAGATGCTGCAATCAACCCTGGTAACAGTGGCGGACCCCTTTGTGATATCTACGGAAAAGTCATAGGAATTAATACAGCTATAGTTAGAAACGCTCAGGGACTTGGATTTGCCGTACCTATTAACATTGCGAAGAAAGTTATGAACGATCTTCTGAAATACGGAAAGGTTATCAGAGGCTGGCTTGGAGTTTACATTGAAGATCTCTCACCTGAGATTGCTCAGAAGTTTGGAGTCAAGCAGGGGGTTCTAATTACAAAAGTCATTAAAGATAGTCCTGCCGAGAAAGGAGGACTCAAGAGCGGAGATGTCATTGTTGAGTTTAACGGAAAGCCTGTGAAGAGTGTATCTGATCTCCAGCTAAGGGTTATTAATACAAAACCCGGAGAAAAGGTTAAGATAAAAGTGATAAGGGATGGTCAGGAAAAGGTTCTCACAGTAGAAATCGACCAGATGCCTGGTTCAAAACAGGTAGCAATGGAAGATCTTATTTCCAGATTTGGTTTCTCGGTTCAGGAGCTTTCTCCCGAACTCAGAAAGAGAATAGGAATTCCCAAATGGATCAAGAATGGTGTTATCGTTACCGAGGTTAAGCCTGGTTCTCCTGCTGATGATGCAAACCTTCGAGAAGGAGATGTTATCGTTAAAGCTGGAACAAATCCGAGAAATATGAAAGTAGTGAAGAATGTGGATGATCTGGTTTCTATTTTCAGGAAATCGAACGGTTCTGGAGTTTTGCTCAAAGTAGTAAGAGGAGAAAATGTTCTTTATCTGGTTTTAAATCCTGAAGAGTAGGAGTAGAGAGATGGAAGAAAGAGAATTTTTCCTTGAAGATGAAGAGAATTTTAATCTTGATGAACATATTGATTCCTTGGGGGAAGGTCTTCCTTCAGAAGTAGATCTATTTAGCCAGCAGATTGATCCATCGCTGATTGAATCCTTTGTTCCAGATAAAGATTCTCTTGATGCATTTTTGAAGTCCATTTCAAAGATTCCTCTTCTGTCACGGGAGGAAGAGATAGAGTATGCAAAGAGGGCAAAGGAGGGAGATAAGGAGGCGTTAAAAAAGCTTGTGGAGTCAAACCTGAGATTTGTTGTAAGCGTTGCAAAGAAATACCTTGGTTGTGGACTTCCTCTTCATGACCTTATTGCAGAAGGAATCTTAGGACTTATTGAGGCAGCCAGAAGGTTCGATCCAGATAAAGGAGTAAAGTTCATTTCCTATGCCGTCTGGTGGATAAGACAGTCGATAATGCAGGCTCTTGCTCAACAAACGGGAGCGGTAAAGATCCCGGTCAAGCAGGCTGTTCTTGTTAATAAGATTACCCGTTCTTATGGAGAACTGCTCAAAAAACTTGGCAGAGAGCCTACAACAGAAGAACTTGCAGAGTATGTTGGAATGGATTCTAAGGAAGTTGAGAGGCTTCTAACTGTTTGCCAGGTTCCGCTTTCCTTAGATACACCGATTGGAGACGAAGAGGATACAACGTTCAAAGATTTTCTTAAAGGAGAGGGAACAGCAGAAGTTGAGGAGAAAGTTGTTCAGGGAGAGCTAAAACAGAGTATTCAGGAGATGCTGGAACAACTTACTCCTCAGGAGAAAAGAATCATAATAATGAGATTTGGTCTTGACGGTAATGAGCCCAAAACTCTGAGAGAAATTGGAGAAAAGTTAGGTATTAGTCGTGAAAGGGTCAGACAGCTTGAGACTCGTGCAAAGAAGAAGATGAAAGAATATGCCCTCAGGAAAAAACTCAACGTCTTTTTAAATTAATCTTCCCCGGTTCTCCCCCTACGAGGGGGAGTTAGAGGGGGTATTTTACAAATCGAAAATTTTGCCCGGATTAAGAATATTGTTGGGATCAAGAGCTTTTTTAATAGCTTTCATCTTTTCAAGAGCATCGCCAACTTCAAGTGGCAGGAACTCCTTCTTCATCCAGCCAATGCCGTGTTCTCCGGAAACAGAACCTTCCAGCTTGAGAGTAAGTAAGAAAACTTCTCTTACAGCTTTTTCCACTCTTTCTTCTTCCTCTGGTTCATACATGAAGTTTACATGTATGTTACCATCACCGGCATGACCAAAATTAACAACCATCAAATTATATTTATCGGCAATTTTATAGACATTTTTAATCAAATCTGGAATCCTGCTTCTTGGTACAACCACATCCTCATTGATCTTCTTAGGTTTCAATTGAACAATTGCTGGAGACACCGCCCTTCGTGCTGTCCAAATGGCTTCTCTCTCAGATGGATCTGATGCAATTTTTATCTCTTCAGCTCCTGCCTTTTTACAAACTTCTGCTGCTCTGTTTATTAACTCATCGACAATAGCTTCGTATCCATCTACTTCGATAATCAGTAATCCTTCAGCATGGGTTGGAAGACCTATCTTGGCGTAATTTTCAACGGCTATGATAGAGTTTCTGTCTAAGAATTCACATGCAGTAGGAATCACTTTAGCCTTGAACATATCTGCAACAGCCTGTGCAGCCTGTTCCACTTTTGGAAAAATAGCCATGGCAGTTCTTACTGCTTCAGGAGCAGGAATCAGTTTTAGATAAGCTCTGGTGATGAATGCAAGAGTTCCTTCAGATCCTACAATCAGATCCTTCAGGTTGTAGCCAGCCACAGATTTAACAGCCTTTGAACCTACATTTGCAACAGTTCCATCGGCAAAGACAACTTCTAACTGCATTACGTAATCTTTTGTGACGCCATACTTAACACACCTTGGACCGCCGGCATTCTCTGCAATGTTTCCACCGATTGTTGAATACTTGTAGCTTGAAGGATCAGGTGGATAAAAGAGTCCTCTCTTCTCAACTTCTTTCTGGAGATCATAGGTTACAACTCCTGGTTCTGTAAGAACGGCGAGATTGTCTTCATCTATTTCAAGAATTCTGTTCATTTTCTCTGTTGAAATAACGATTCCTCCTTCTAAGGGAGCAGCACCGCCGGTAAGTCCTGAACCGGCTCCTCTCGGATATACAGGAATTCTCTCTTCGTTTGCAAAAGCAAGGATTTTTGATACATCCTCTGTTGTTTCAGGAAAAACAACAACATCAGGAATTCCTTTGTAACCTGTTGGCGTTCCATCATAGGAATAAACAAGCCTCCAGTCGAGAGATGCTTTGACTTTATCCTTACCAATCAACTGTCTGAGTTCTTTTTCTATGTTGTTCTTTTTCATCGTACCTATACCTCCTGTGAAGAAAATATTACCATTTGTCGAAAAGTGAATAGTGAACAGTGAGTTGTAAGCAGTTGCGATTCTTATCATTCAAGGATATATTATTCCCGATTATTAGTGTTTAGGTGGTTAAAATTGAAAGGGAGTTTAATAACATGGAAGAATTACTTTTTATCTCGCTTAAGGCTGCGGTAAGTGCAGGAAAGGCAGTGTTGGATGTTTACAATTCAAAAGAGTTTTCCGTTAAGGAAAAAGAGGATAAATCTCCACTTACGGAAGCTGATTTAAGATCTCAAAAAGTAATTCTTTCTTTTCTTTCGAAAACCAATTTTCCAGTTCTCTCTGAAGAAGGGAAGAATGTTCCTTACTTTGAGAGGAAAGGCTGGAAAAGATTCTGGCTTGTGGATCCTCTTGATGGAACAAAAGAGTTCATAAAAAGGAATGGAGAATTTACTGTTAATATAGCTTTAATTGAGGATGACATTCCTGTTTTAGGAGTGGTCTATGCTCCTGCAATTGGTGAACTTTATTTTGCATTGAGAGGTTTGGGCGCATATAAGCTTGAATCATCTGAAGTTTCAGAGATTGAGAAAAAAGATATCGATTTGAAAACCATTCTGGATAGTTCTCAACTTTTACCTCTTTCTTTGTCAAATCAAGGTGAAGTAACTGTTGTTGCTTCAAGGTCTCATATGTCAAAGGAAACAGAAGAATTTATAAAAAAACTCTCTATCATCTTCAAAGAGTTTACCTTTGATGACGAACAACTTTTTCATCTTAGAGATAATACATTTGCTGTTCTTCTAAGTGGATATAATCCCATTAATTTTAGAAATAGAATTAAAAAGTTAGACCAGGAGATCTCATTAAAAGA
>CAJXJV010000080.1 GCA_913055135.1 uncultured Desulfurobacterium sp.
ACTTCCGATTTAAAGGGGTTCTTTTCGAGGGAAGAGAAGAACATTGTAAACTTGAAAGAGTTAAATTCCTGTGAAAAAGAGCTTCTTGAAACCGTCAAGGATGAAAACTTTGGTCTGATTGTTCTGCCTGACGAATATAGAGAATTTCCTCTTTTCCTTGGGATAAAAACACTTCCAGTTTTAATAGCTGAAGAAACGTATTCTCCTGTTATGATTGCAAGAGGAACAACTCCTGTGAAGAAAATACTTGTTCCGGTTTCAGGCTCTTTCAGTGGTTTCAGAGCTCTTGAGGTAGGAATAGAGCTTTCAATAATGGTTGGTGCAGAGTTAACAGCACTTCACGTTTCCATGAATGGTAACGATAAAAAGGTGAATCAGTTAAGAGAAAGAATAGTTAAGTTTTCAAACATGTACAAAATTCCTATAGAATTTCAGCTTTCTACGGGAAATCCAATTAATGAGTTTGCAAAAGCTTCTAAGAACTTTGACCTTACCATAGTTGGAGCGAGGAAGGGAAAGAGAACCAATTGGTTTAATCCTTATCCACCGTATCACATGATTCATAGGTCTCACTGTTCTTCAATTTTAATCTGTGTGGGTGAATAGATGGAAAACTCTCTTGTTTCAATCATCTTAATTGCTTTAGGGATTCTTTTTATTCCTTTCCTTAGCAGGCTATTAATGATTCCTGTGGCTGTTGGAGAGATACTCTACGGAATAGTAATTGGAAAGTCTGTTTTAAACGTTGTAGAACCGTCCCAATGGCTGGATTTCCTTTCCTCTTTTGGTTTCCTTTTGCTTATGTTTGTGGCTGGACTTGAAGTAAAGCTTAAAGAGATTGCCCGTTTGAGTTTGAAAACGAAACTGGTATTAATACTGATTCCCCTCCTGGTCTTTTCCTTTGCATTTGTCCTGGGTTTTAAGCTTTCTCTTCCCCCTGCAGTTTCAATTGCAATTGGAGTTGTTTCGGTAGGTATTGTGGTCTCAGTCTTGAGGGAAAAATCCCTTTTAAGTACCCCTGCTGGAAAGACCATGTTTCTGACAGGAATCGTTGGAGAAGTTGTAAGTATTACTGTATTAACTTTTTTTACCTTTTACACTGAATTTCGTTTTGGATTTGAGTTCTGGGTAGGGATTCTAAAGTTAGTTATCTATTTGATAATTGCGCGAGTTGTTCTGCTCTTTCTCAAAAGCTTTGTATGGTGGTATCCAAATCGTTTTAAGTTTTTTTTTGAAAAGAATCCTTCAGAAATCGGAGTTAGAATCAGTTTAGCTGTGATGTTTATGCTATCTGTTGCTGCATCCGCAATTCACATAGAGCCTATAATTGGTGCATTTATAGCAGGGATGATCTTTGCAACGGTCTTTGAGGATACCGAAAGTATTGAGGAAAAGCTTTCAGGGGTTAGTTTTGGTTTTTTGATTCCTATATTTTTTATCTATGTAGGTATAAATTTTAAAATGCCGGAGCTCAGTTTCCATACGCTTTCTTTACTTGGAATTCTTGTTCTTGCAAGCTTTAGTGCTAAGGTTATTCCTTCTTTGATCTTGATGTTTGAGAGGCTCAGCTTTAAAGAGGCTGTTGCAGGAGGTTTTCTCCTTTCTGCTCCATTAACTCTTGTGATTGTTACAGCGGAATTAGGTAAAGAACTGGGAGTGATAGATGAACACCTGGAGAGTATTTTGATCTTACTGTCTATCGTTACGGGAATACTTGCTCCAACTATATTTAACTTACTTTACAAAGAGGAGAAGATTGAGAGTAACAATTCTTGATGGATATGTTGACGAGCCAACATGCCTTGGTGTTCCACCTTACATTTCCACTTATGTTAGATACGTTGCTGGAGCTTTAGTCTTCTCTGGAATTCCGGAAGAGAGTATAGAGTACGTTACGATTGACCAGTACAGGAAGGATGAAGAGAAAAGGGAGCTTCTAAAGGACTCAGATGTCCTCCTTCTCATAACTGGAATGACAGTTCCGGGTAGATACCTTGGTGGTAAGCCAATAACAGAGAGAGAGATTGAAGAGATCGGGAAACTTCCTGTCTATAAGCTTGTGGGAGGTCCTGTAAAGTTTGGGTTTGCCCTGAAAGGGGGAGTTAAAGCAAAGCCACTCCTCTTTGAGAACTACGATCTTGTTGTAAAGGGAGATGTAGAACTTGCAGCCTATTATGTTGGTAAAGCTTTGATGGAAAATAAGGAGCTTCCTGAAGGGGTTTTCTTAGAGAGAAGAACAGCTAAACATGTTGATAGGTTTGCTCCATTAGGAGCTTTCATTGTCCGAAAACATCCTTACTTTCCGTATGTAATCTGTGAAATTGAAACGTTTAGAGGGTGCGAAAGGAAGCACCATTGCTCCTACTGTACAGAGGCGTTTTACGGCAGTCCTGATGAGAGGGAACCTGAGAGGATAGTTGATGAGGTAAGAGCTCTTTACGAGTCTGGAGTTAAATATTTCAGAATTGGGAGGCAGCCAAACATCCTTGGGTATAAGGCTATCCCTTCAGATGGAGAGTTTCCCGTTCCAAACGTTGACGTTATTTGCAACCTCTTTCGCTCAATCAGAGGGATTGGAAATATCAAAACTCTTCACATAGACAATGTAAATGCAGGAACTATTGATGCCCATCCTGAGGAGTCTGTGGAAGCCCTCTCCTGTATTGTCAGATATGACACGGAAGGAGATGTTGCTCCATTTGGACTTGAAACGGCAGATGAAGAGGTGATTAAGAAGAACTTCCTGAAGGTTAACCCTGAGGGAATAAAGAAGGCAATTAAAATAGTCAATGAGATAGGAGCTTTTAAAGAAAGAGAAGATGGACTTTATAAACTTCTCCCGGGGGTCAACTTTTTAGTTGGACTTCCAGGGGAAACGAGGAAAACCTTTGAGAAGAATAAAGATTTCCTGAAATCGATTCTTGATGAAGGATTGCTTTTAAGGCGTATCAATATCAGACAGGTTATGGTCTTTGAAGGAACGCCAATTTCTGAGATGGTTAAGAGGGCAAAGACAAAGTACAGGAAAGATTTTGAGAAGTTTAAACAGTTTGTAAGGGAGGAAATTGATCTTCCGATGATGAAAAAGGTCTTTCCTGTTGGTACAGTTATTAAGGATGTTCTTCTTGAAGCCTACGATGGAGAACACACCCTTGGAAGGCAGATAGGCAGCTATCCGATTTTAGTCAGGATTCCTGAAAAACTAAAGCTCTTTTCAGTGAATGATGTAATTGTTGTCGGTCATAGAGAGCGTTCAGTAATTGGAATACCTCTACCAATAGATATAAACAAAATTTCTCACAAGCTTCTCTCTTACATTCCAGGTGTTTCAAAAAACCTTGCCAGCGAGATTATTCTGAAAAGACCTTTCAAAGATAACATGGAGCTTTTAACTCTCTTTCCTCAACTTTCGCAGTTCTCAAAGTATATAATTACTTCCCATTAAGCCTCAATTGGAGGAGCATAAATGGAAAAGAGAGATTATAAGGATACACTCAATCTTCCAAAGACTTCTTTCCCTATGAGAGGAAACTTGCCAAAGAAGGAAAAGGAGTTTTTGAAGTACTGGGATGAGATAGACCTTTACAATAGGATTCTTGAGGAACACGAGTGTGACCAGAAATTTATCCTTCACGATGGACCACCTTACGCAAATGGTCACATCCACATCGGGCATGCTTTAAATAAGATTCTTAAGGATATTGTTATAAAGTCTAAAACAATGCAGGGTTATCAGACTCCATTTGTTCCTGGATGGGACTGCCACGGTCTTCCAATCGAAAGGGCGGTTTTCCAGAAGATTAAGAAGAGAAAGGATGAGGTTGACGCGAGAGAGATCAGGAAAAAATGTAGAGAGTATGCCACTAACTGGGTGAACATTCAGAGGGAAGAGTTTATAAGGCTTGGAGTTATTGGGGACTGGAAAAATCCATACATAACGATGGATCCAAAGTATCAGGCTGATATTGTCAGGGAACTTGGAAAGTTTTACGAGAAAGGTCTTGTTTATAGAGCTAGAAAGCCGGTTTACTGGTGTCCGACCTGTGTGACAGCTCTTGCTGAAGCTGAGATTGAGTATAAAGATGAAGTATCTCCATCTATTTACGTTGCTTTTGAGATTACTGACGATAAAGGATTAGACTTCCCTGAAAATACATACCTTGTTATCTGGACAACAACTCCATGGACTCTTCCAGCAAACGTTGCAGTTGCTGCCAATCCGGAGTTAGATTATGTAGTTCTAAAGTCTGATGATAGAGCTTTCATCGTTGCAGAATCTCTTCTTGAGGACTTTAAGGAAAAAACCGGAATAGAAGGGGAAGTTGTTAAAAAGCTGAAAGGTTGTGAAATAGAGGAAGTTGAGTACACTCATCCCTTTGTTGATAGAAAAGGTAAGGTTGTCCTTGCAGATTATGTTGCGGCAGATACTGGAACTGGACTTGTTCATATTGCTCCCGGTCATGGTGAGGAAGACTATCAAGTTGGTCTGAGGTACGATCTTCCAGTCCTTGTTCCAGTTGATGACTATGGAAGGTTTACAGATGAAGCTCCAGAGTGGTTGAGAGGAATTAAAATCTGGGAAGGAAACAAACTAATAATTGAAAGGCTCGAAACGTCCAGAAACCTTCTCTTTGCCGGTGAAATTTCCCACTCCTATCCTCACTGCTGGAGATGTAAGGGTAAGGTAATCTTCAGGGCTACTCCTCAGTGGTTTATTTCTATGGATAGAGGAAATCCAACACTCAGAGAAGTTGCCCTGAAAGAGATCGACAGAGTTCAGTGGATTCCTGAGTGGGGAAGGACGAGAATCAGAAATATGGTTGAGGGAAGGCCGGACTGGTGTATCTCAAGGCAGAGAATCTGGGGAGTGCCAATTGTTGCCTTCTACTGTGAAGAGTGTGGAGAGGTTATCTACTCTAAGGAAATTGCCGACCACGTTGCTGAAATCTTTGAGAAAGAGTCAGCAGATGCCTGGTATGAGAAGGATGCGAAGGAGCTCCTTCCTGAAGGTTTCAAGTGTCCTAAGTGTGGTGGAGAGAAATTCAGGAAAGAGATGGATATTCTTGATGTCTGGTTTGATTCTGGTTCTTCTCACGCAGCTGTTCTTGAAAGAAGAGCTGAGCTTTCCTGGCCAGCAGATTTATACCTTGAAGGTTCAGACCAGCACAGGGGATGGTTCCAGGCAAGCCTCTTAGAATCCTGTGGAACAAGAGGAAAAGCTCCTTACGTATCTGTTTTGACCCATGGCTTTACACTTGACGAAAAAGGTCACAAGATGAGCAAGTCCTTAGGTAACGTAGTTGCTCCAGAGAACGTTGTTAAAAAGTTTGGTGCAGATATCCTGAGGCTCTGGGTTTCAAGTGAGAACTTTACAGAGGACGTAAAAATCTCTGAGAACATTCTGAGACAGATTGCCGAAGTTTATAAGAAGATCAGGAACACCTTTAGATTTATGCTTGGAAACCTCTGTGATTTCACTTCTGATAGAGTTCTTTCTTACGATGAGTTAGAGGAAATTGATAAATGGGCTATTAACAGGTTCTACGCTCTGGTTAAGGAGATTGTAGATGCCTACAATGATTATAAATTCAACAGAATCTACAGGCTGGTTTACGAGTACTGTGCGACGGAGCTAAGTTCTATTTATCTTGACATCCGGAAGGATACTCTCTACTGTGAATCTCCGAATTCAAAGAAAAGGAGAAGTGCTCAGACTGCTATCTATAGAATCCTTTACGGTTTAACGACTCTAATTGCACCTATTCTATCGTTTACTGCTGAAGAAGTTTATTCCCATATTCCGGGAAGAGAGAAAGAATCGGTTTTTCTGGAGGAGTTTCCTACACTATGTGAATCTTTAGATGAGGAACTCCTTGCCCGTTGGGAAAAGCTGATAAAAGTCAAATCTCTTGTAAACAAAGCTCTTGAAAAGGCAAGAGCTGAAAAGATGATAGGTCATTCATTAGAGGCTTCGGTTGTAGTTTATGCAGATGGAGAAATAAGGGAACTACTCGAGGAGTACAAGGAAGAACTTCCTTACATTTTCATAACTTCCAGTGCTGAGGTCAAACAACTTGCTGCTGCTCCATCCTGTGCTGTTGAGGGTGAGGAGATACTGAAGGGAGTGAAGGTAGAGGTTAAAAGGGCTAAAGGGCAGAAGTGTGAAAGATGCTGGATGTATAGCGAAACAGTTGGTAAAGATAATAGATATCCTGATGTTTGCGAGAGGTGTGCAAAGGTTTTAAGAGAATTGGAAAGTTAAGAAATGTCTCTCTATACCATTAAAGAACTTCCAGAGTCTGATAGACCCAGGGAGAAACTTTTAAAGTTTGGTGCTGAGAACCTGACAGATTCGGAAC
>CAJXJV010000081.1 GCA_913055135.1 uncultured Desulfurobacterium sp.
GAGGAAGCATTACAGCTCAAAAACCTGAATTTTTCTGGAAAAGTTAGAGAGGTTGTTACACTTCCCGGAACGGAGAATTTCAAAACACTTATCTACGTTGGACTTGGAAAGAAGAGTGAGCTCAAATCTGACACTGTAAGACTTGCAGCGGCAAAGGGAGTAAAGAGTGCAAAAAAAGTGAAAGCTAAGAAAGTGGTTTTTGAGCTCTTTGGTATGGACAAACTAAAAGAGAAAGCTGCAAAAGCCGTTGCGGAAGGAATTGTTCTTGGTAACTACCAGTTCAAAAAGTATAAAAGTGGAAAAGAAGAAAAATTCGAAATAGAAAAAATTACAGTTGCTGGAGAAAAGGAGTACGAGAAAGAGTTTGAAACTGGCTACATCTTAGCAGAGGCTGCAAACTTCACAAGGGACATTGTTAATGAACCAGGAAATGTAGTAACTCCAGAAAAACTTGCCGAAATCGCCGAAGAAATCTCAGAAGAGTACAGCTTCAAGTGTAAGGTCTTCAAGGAAAAAGACCTTGAGAAGAATCAGATGGTTGGAATTCTGACAGTTGGCAGGGGAAGCAAAAATCCACCAAGGTTTATTCATATTACTTACAAACCTAAGAATCCAAAGAAGAGAATCGTTCTGGTTGGTAAGGGTGTAACCTTTGACAGCGGCGGTCTCAACATAAAGCCTGAACAATTTATGAAAACAATGAAATCAGACAAAGCGGGTGCCTGTGCAGTCCTTGGAATAATGAAGGCAATTGGACAGCTAAAACCTGACGTTGAAGTTCATGCGCTAATTCCAACCGTTGAAAACATGCCAGATGGAAAGGCTTATAGACCAGATGACATTATCGTTTATAAGAACGGCAAGAGTGTCGAAATCCACTCTACAGATGCTGAGGGAAGGCTCATCCTTGCAGATGCTCTTATTTACGGCTCTGAACTTGAACCAGACGTAATGATTGATATGGCTACATTAACTGGAGCCTGTGTTGTTGCACTCGGACACTATACATCAGGTCTCTTTACAGAAGACGACAAACTTGCAACCGCTCTTCTTAAACTTTCATCAGAAACTGGTGAAAAAATGTGGCGAATGCCACTGGATGAAGATTTAAAAGAGGATATCAAAGGGACATACTCTGACCTTCAAAACGTTGGAAAGACAAGGTATGGAGGAGCAATAACCGCTGCTCTTTTCTTGAGGAACTTCGTTGACTCTAAAAAGGTAAAAAGCTGGGCTCACATAGATATAGCAGGACCAGCATTCTTAGATAAGGAGTGGAAATACTATTCAGCTGGAGCTTCTGGGCAGCCTGTAAGGACAATCGTTGAATTTATTGTTGAGTCTTAATTTCGAGAAGGAGGGAGTTCCCCTCCCTTGACGGGAGGGGCTTGGGGAGGGGGGGGAAATTGAAAGAGAGGGAACTGCTATCCTCCCTAAGAGAAGGTAGTAAGACACTTTAGAAAGAAAACTCAGCTTTAATCATTCCTGCAAAGATATTATCGTTACTGCTGTTTCCATGAGGATTTACAACGTACTGAACGTCTGGAGTGATCGCAAAGTTCTCTGAGATCTGAACTCTGTAGTAACCTTCAAAGTGGTACTCAGTATCGTCATTTTCTAACTTGTCGTTCGGGATAAGAGCGGCTATGCCAAGTCCCAACGTGTCATCTGGTCTTGAAGGAATTAGTCCGTTTATGCTTGCACCAAAGGAGTAAAACTGTTCAACTTCATAGACTTCATCGTTTGCGAAAGCCACCCTTGCAAAAATGCCAGCGTTCTCTGTAAGCTTCTGGTCAAGAGAAATTCCAACTCCCCAACCCTCATCGGTCGATGGCTTTATGGCAGGATTATCGGTTGGTTGCCCAACTTTTATGTGTTCAGCAGAATCGTTCCAGAAGTAAATACGGTAATTTCCAGGAAGTCCATTAATCTCTGGTGAATACTTCAGTTGAACTGCGTAGAATGGGTTGTCAAACACATTGTCGTAAAGACTTTTTTCATTAACAACCCACTCTGTCCCATCCCAGGAAATACCTGTCTGCTCGTTACTCTGAACAACTGCTGCAATCTCAAACTGTTCTGTAGGAGAAAATACAACACCAATAATAGGTGCAAACTGGAATTCGCCGTCAATTATAGGGTTATTCACAAAAGGTTTTCCGACAAACTGTGAATACTCATCGTTGGCAAACTCGTTATCGTCAATAAAGACTGGAGGCTCCGTCTTACCGATGGATAGTAAGAGTTTTCCATCTAAAAACTCATGTGTATAGTAAGCCTCAAGAAGCTTAAATGTTGCTTCATTTTCTGGATTGTCATCGGCAAGAGTATTAAGGTTGGCAAATGCATTTATCTCATCTGCTCCTTTTCCCTCTCCACCGTGGAGTCTCATGTAGAATTCGCCGTTTTCCAAAGGCTTAAACGTTAGCTTTAAATCTGCAACGTAACCAACTCCAGAGGGATTTGAAAACTTCTCCCCATCGATTTTGTTAACTGCTGCTCCTTGATAATATCCAACAACTCCGCCGTGGAGCTCAAATGACTCAAGTTTTTCTCTGATTTCACTTACTTCCTTCGCAATTTCTGTTTCCTTCTGGTTTTTCTCTGCAAGCTTCTTTTCAAGCTGCTCAATCCGCTGCTTGAGGAGCTCCAGCTCCCGTTTAAAAGCCTCATCGTCTGCTAATGCTGGTAGAGAGCTTAGAAACAGTGTTGCTGTCACCACTCCAAGCGCTTTTCCCATCTATTACCTCCTTTTCGTCTTGTACGTTGTGTTTCTTCTCATATGTCGTTAGTATATACTAATTTAGTTAGTATTTGAGAATAGTCAAGGTAATACCTAAATGGCACGATGAGTCCAATTGGTATTACTATTATACTGAATTTGACTACTAAATGGTTTTTTCCTAAAATAACGGTAAGATAAAATCCGCTTCAAGGAGGAGCTTCATGAGAAAAACGCTATTTGCTCTGGCAACATCACTGGCAATGTCCACTGCTGCACAAGCTCATTTTGTAGTTCTAAAACCCAGTTCAGACATTGTAGAAGGGAACAAAAGGGTAATAAAACTTGAAACAAGGTTTACCCACCCAATGGAAGGCGGTCCCAATATGGAATACAAAATCGTTGATAGCGGTGCCTATCTAAACGGTAAGAAATACAAAGTTGACTGGAAAGAGCATCTCATTCCTGCTATGAAAGGGAGCGACAAAAAAGTTTCCATGTATACAGCGACATTTAAAATCAGAAGACCGGGGGTTTACCAGTTTTACGTTGATCCAACCCCATACTTTGAACCTGCAGAAGGAAAGTTTATAAAACAGGTTACAAAGGTTTACGTTGAAGCTTTTGGACTTGAGGATGGATGGGATGAACCAATAGGTCTAAAGGCAGAAATTGTTCCTCTTACAAGACCTTTTGGCATCTGGGAAGGTAATACCTTTAAAGGTAGGGTCTTTATAAATGGTAAACCTGCAGCAAACATTGAAGTTGAAGTTGAGTATCTCAACACTAAGGGTGTAAAAGTTCCAGCGGATCCATTTGTTACACAGGTTATAAAGACGGATGAAAATGGCTACTTTGAGTACACAATTCCCTGGGCTGGTTGGTGGGGATTTTCAGCAATTGGCGAAGGAGGTATGAAAAAACATAAGGATGGAAAAAAATATCCAGTGGAGTTAGATGCTGTTATCTGGGTAAAAGCATATCCTAAACCTAATGAGGTAAAGTAAAATGCACATATCTGAAGGTGTACTGCCTGGATGGTTGCTCATAAGTGGCTGGGGATTAACAGCTATCGGAACCTACTTAGGATTGAGAAAGCTTGACGATAGAGAAATTCCTTTAGCGGCTCTTCTTGCCGCTACTTTTTTTGTAGCTTCTTTAATTCACGTTCCCATAGGACCAGCAAGCGTTCATCTAATTCTAAACGGTCTTGCAGGAATTCTCCTTGGATGGACAGCTTTTCCCGTGATATTGGTTGGGTTGTTTCTTCAGGCAATTTTGTTTCAATTTGGTGGTATTACCGTTCTGGGTGTAAACACGTTCAATATGGCACTTCCAGCAGTAATTGCCTACTATCTGTGTAAAGGGTTAATAAAGAAAAGAAATGCCAAAAGTTTAGTCGTGGCAGGTGTAGTCGCTGCTTTCGTATCTATTATGGGATCTGGCATTTTAGTTGCAACTGAACTTCTCTTTGTAGGAGAAGCCTTTAAAAAGACCGCAGAACTGGTGATATTAGCTCATTTTCCCGTTGCTGTTGTGGAATCTATCATAAACGTTTTTGTCCTTCTCTTTCTTAAAAAGTCAACTTCCGAAATTCTGGAGGAAGTCAAATGAAAAAGCTCATAATAATTCTTATTGCCATACTTTTTTCTGTACCAGCGCTTGCCCACAAAATATCTGCGTTTTTAGATGTTGAAGGAAACAAGGTCACAGTTATCTCCTATTTCAATGACGGAACTCCTATAAAGAATGGTAAAGTAGAAGTTTACGATGAAAAAACGGGCAAACTCATTTTAACGGGCAGAACCAACAACGAAGGAGAGTTCTCTTTTAGTGTTAAAAAACCTTCGGACTACAAGGTAGTCGTAGTTGCAGAACTTGGTCATAAGGCTACTGCTGAAGTAAAAGCATCAGAGTTTAGTGGAAATCAATCCGTTCAGGTCACAGATTCAACCGTTAATACAGAAGAGCTAAGAAAAATCCTCAGGGAAGAGTTAAGGGCACAGCTTAAGCCTATTCATCAGAGACTTTTAAATATTGAAATGAACCTTTCAAAAGTCTCTTTCACAGACATTTTTGCGGGTATTGGCTGGATTCTTGGTATTTTTGGTGCTGCAGCTTTAGTTTACTCAAGGAAGCAAAATGGAAAATAGATTATCTCAAGGACGGACACTTCTACACAAGATCGATCCAAGGATAAAAATTCTCATCTTTCTTCTCTTTGCGTGGGGAATTGCCCTCACGTCTGATTTTAAAGAAGCCCTCCTTTTTACACCATTTGTGGCTATTCTGCTAATGGTAACAGGCAAAAACGTCCTAAAGGCACTTAAACCCCTGCTTTTTGCAAATACTTTTCTGATTTTTATTGTCTTGAGCATGGTTTTTACTTACAAAAGTACAAATATGATTCATTTTGGTTTCCTATCGCTATCTATGGACGGTCTAAAGTATGGTCTTTTCCTGTTTTTAAAGTCAAACGAAATATTAATTTTAATGCTTCTACTTCTCTCTACGTCATCTGTTTTTTCCATTTTCCACGCGCTTCACCATCTAAAACTTCCAGACAAACTTACTCAAATGTTGTTTTTTACCTACAGATACATTCACACTATAAAAGATGAATACGATACGATGATGAAGGCTGTCAAATGCAGAGGATTTAAACCCAAAACCTCTATTTTTACTTATAAAACGTTTGCCTATATATTGGGAAATCTTCTTTTAAGAAGCTACAGAAAAGCAGACAGGGTCTATAAGGCAATGCTCTGCAGGGGATTTAGAGGGACATTCCCCGTTTACACCCACTTTTCTCTTTCTATCAGGGATATAATATTTGTCGTCTTGAGCACGATGTTTTTCCTGGCGGTTGAGCTGTGGAGATTCTGAAGGTTGAAAACTTAAGTGTTAAAATCGGAAATAGGTATATCCTTAGAGAAGTTAATTTTTCCCTTTCGGATGGTGAAAAAATTTTTATTGTAGGACCAAACGGAGCGGGAAAAACTACACTTATTGAAACCATAATGGGATTTGTAAAACCTGAATCAGGAAGTATTTACCTGTTTGGGAAAAAAGTTCATACAGAAAACGATTTTTACAAGCTAAGAACAACAATCGGCTATATTTTTCAAAATCCTGACGATCAGTTATTTTCTCCAACAGTTGAAGAAGAATTGGCTTTTGGTCCTCTGAATCTTGGACTTAATAGAAAAGAAATTGAAAAAAGAATAGAGACTGTTTTAAAAAATTTGGGTATTGAACATCTTAGAAAAAGGTATACTCATCAGCTATCAGGTGGAGAGAAAAGGATTGTTTCAATAGCTTCTGTCCTTACTATGGAGCCTAAATGCTTGGTTATGGACGAACCATCAACAGGACTTGATGGAGAGAAGTTTTCCTATCTCGTTAGTTTTTTACAAAACACGGATAAGCCAACTATTGTAGTCACACATGACAGAGAGCTTATTGCAGAACTCAACTGGCAAATCTATAGAATGGAAAATGGTCAACTTATTAAGTCTTAACCAATTACTCTTCTCCGAAAAGCTCTCTAATCAACTTTTCCCATTCTTCTTTGCACTCTTTTCCATCACAGTTATCAAGAGGTATTATAGAAGCCTTT
>CAJXJV010000082.1 GCA_913055135.1 uncultured Desulfurobacterium sp.
ATCTGATAACGATAGCTAATGGAAGCTAACGAAAACTATCGTTTTTCAGATGTCCCATCTCTTAAGTAAATCTTTAGCTGCACTAAGGCTTCCTTCTGTTATTCTTCCAGCAATCATTATAGCAATTTCTTTTTCCTTTTCTTCATCTGATAGAGTTTGTACAACAACTTCACCCTTACTGTTCTTTTCAACTTTGAAGACTCTGTCTGCTGCTGCAACAACCTGGGGAGAGTGTGTTACAGCAATTACCTGCTGCCTCTTCGATATATCTTTCAATTTCTCAGCTACTTTCGATAGCACTTTGCCCGACATACCGGCATCAACTTCGTCAAAAACCATTGTTGTTTCTGGTGTTCCTGAAAAAGAGAGAACAGAAAGAAGGAATCGGGAAAGCTCCCCTCCAGAAATTGACTCAGAAAGTGGGGAAAGGGGAAGTTTTGGATTTCCTGAAAAGAGAAACTGAACGGAATCTATGCCCTTTGGCGAAAAATCGGGAAGGTGTTCAATTTTTATTTCAAACTTTGCTGATTCCATATTAAGTTGGGAAAAAGAAGAAGCTAAATAATTTTTTAGTTTTTCAGCTCCTTTTTTTCTTAGAGCCGAAATCTTCAATGCCAACTCTTCAAGTTTCTTTCTTAGCTCTTCTTGTTCTTTTTGAAGTACTTCAATTTCAAAGTCTAAATTCTCTAAAATTTCCAGTCTCTCTTTTGCCTTTTTCAGGAAGTTCTGAATTTCCTGGTATGAGTTTCCATACTTCCTTTTAACCTTTTCAATCTCGTAAAGACGATCTTCTATATCTTCAAGGGAAATCTCCTCTTCGGGAACATCAAAACTGCTTTCTATTTCAGAGAAAACCTCTTCAACTTCGTAATAAATAGAGTTAAGCCTTTCAAGGATTTCCTCCCCTATTTCCAGACGCTCTAACTCCCTGATAACCGCTCCTAACTTTTCAAGAACGGAACCATCCCCTTCATACAGATGTACTCTGGCAAACTCTTTAAACTCCCTTATCCGCTCCGATTTTGAAACAATCCCTTTCAATCGCAGGAGTTCTTCTTCTTCCTCCGGCTGAATGTTGGCACTCTCAATCTCTTCTATCTGGAAACGGAGAATATCAATCTCCCTATCTCTAGCAGAAACTTCATTTATGAGCTCTTTTATTTTTTCCTCTTTCTGCCTGTAAAGCTCATAAAGTTTTCGATACTCTTCAAGTAAAGGAGTAACCTTAGAAAAGGCATCAAGGAGCTCCAGTTGATAGGAGGGTTTTAACAATTCAATCGACTGCCTCTGAGACTGAAACGTTATAAGAGGAGAAATTCTATCCTCAATCAATCTCTGAGGGACTCTCATTCCGTTCAGGAAATACCTTGAGCGTCCTCCTCTTATCTCTCTTCTGACGAAAACTTCCTCTTCTCTAATAGTAAAAACTGCCTCAACAAAACACCCCTCACGGACAACGTTGCTCTTTCCACCTTTGAGGAACTCTATAGAACTGAGAAGAAGGGACTTACCTGCCCCGGTCTCACCTATTACAACGTTGAAACCAGGAGAAAATAGGAGCTCTGCAGATATAGAACCAAAAGATGAAAGTCTGAGTTCTTCAATCATATCCTTACGATTCTAACAATCTCTCTATTTCTTTGAGAACTTCTACCCTTCCTTCTCTTGTTTTTGAGGAAAAAGGAATAATCCTCAAATCCTTATCTCCAAACCCTTCTTCTATCTTCTTCTTCAGCTTCTGTCTCTCTGAAGATTTCAATTTATCAACCTTCGTTGCAACAATAACGTAAGGAATTCCAAAGAAATCCAGCCAATCCTTCATTTGCCTATCTTTCTCAGTAGGTCCGACTCTCGAATCGACCAGAAGGAAAACTCCTTTCAGAGTATCTCTCTCTTTCAGATAGTTCTCTATCAACTCTCTCCAGCGCTTCTGCTCTTTAAATGAAACCTTTGCAAAACCGTAACCAGGAAGGTCAACCATAAAAAACTTGTTATTAACTAAGTAGAAATTTATAGAACGTGTCTTCCCTGGCTCTGAACTCACCTTTGCAAGCTTGAAATTGTTGGCAAGAGTATTCAGCAAAGATGATTTCCCAACGTTTGACCTTCCAACAAAAGCAACTTCACGATAAGGTGTCTGAGGTAAATCCTCTGGAACATAAACCGTTTTATAGAGTTCAACCTTTTTTAATTTCATCATTTTTCATTCAGCAATTCTTTAACTGCCTTTTCAAAAAGAGCATCGTACTGAGGAGTGTATCCAACGTTGTAATATCTGACATAACCTTCTTTATCAATTATAAAAGTTTGAGGTATTGAATCCATTCCTGTAACTCTTCCTGCGTAGTTCTCCCAGGCCTTTTCATCAGAGGCAACAACAGGATATGAAATTCCCATTTTTTCCACAAAAGGTTTCAACTTGGATGAAGGCTCTCCAATATAGTCAACAGAAAGACCAATAACAACCACTTTCCCTTTGTATTCCTGATAGAGCTTATTCAGGAAGGGAATTTCGGCCTTACACGGTGGACAATAAGTTCCAAAAAACTGAAGGACAACAACCTTACCCCTATAATCAGCCAATCTTACAGGATTTCCGTTAACATCAGTAAAGCTGAAGTCGAATGCCTTAATGCCATTTTCCTGCTCGGAATATCTTTCGGTTCTGGTGGTTTGAGGTTCCTGACCTTTCTCCTTTTCACAGGCTGAAAAAACAATAGCAGAGAGTACCAGAGCAGCAGCTAAAAACCTTTTCATCTTAGCCTTCCTTTTCCTCCAGATATTTTGTAGCAGACATTGCAGCAACGGCTCCATCAGCTGCAGCAGTTACTACCTGTTTAAGGAATTTATGTCTAACATCTCCTGCAGCAAACAATCCCGGAGTCTTCGTCCTCATCTCTTCATCTGTGATGATGAAACCCTGTTCAGTTGTTTCAACGAGATGAACAACAGGAGCAACGTTAGGTTCATTGCCTATGAAGATAAAAACACCGTCAACCGGTAATTCCGTAGTTTCACCGGTCATTGTATCTTTTAAAGTAAGAGATTCAACGAACTGAGTGCCGTTGATGGAAACAACAACCTTATTGAGAACAGGTTCTATTTTTTCATTCCTTTTTACTCTATCCTGAATTATCTTTACAGCTCTGAACTTATCTCTTCTGTGAATCAGATAAACTTTACTGGCAAACTTCGTTAAGTAGAGAGCCTCTTCGAGGGCAGAATCACCGCCGCCAATCACTGCAACAACTCTATCCTTGAAAAATGCTCCATCACAGACAGCGCAATAAGAAACCCCTCTGCCTATAAACTCTGCTTCTCCTGGAACGTTAAGTTTCTTTGCAATTGAACCGGCTGCCCAGATAAGAGTCTTACCTTTTATCTCTCCACCTTCCGTTCTGACCACAAAGAGATTCCCATCAAGATCGACAGAAGATACAGGCTGTCCATTTTCTATAACAGCTCCAAACTTCTCAGCGTGAACTCTTAACTTCTCCGAAAGTTCAAATCCCGTAATTCCATCGTGGAAACCAGGATAATTCTCAATCTGTTCAGTGATCAGAAGCTGACCACCTGGCATCATCTGATCAAGAATGACCGTTTTAAGTTGAGATCGGCCAGCATAAATGCCGGCAGCCAGTCCTGCTGGACCAGCTCCAACAATAATTACATCCCAGGCTTTCATCAGTTACTCCCCGAGTACTCTCTCTACCATGTTCTCAAAAACTGCTTTTGGCTGGAGACCGACCTTGATATCTGCAACGTCTCCGTTAACAAAGAGCATTACAGTTGGAATGCCCCTGATTCCGTATTGCATGGCAAGCATCGGTAGTTCATCGGTGTTTACTTTGAACACTTTTATTTTTCCGGCATACTGTTCGGCGAGTTCCTCAATTGTTGGGGCAAGCATTATACATGGACCACACCATGGAGCCCAGAAGTCAACGAGAACAGGAACATCCGAAGAGAGAACTTCTCTTTCAAACTCTTCCATGGATTTAATTTCTTGAGCCATTTACTATACCTCCTCTGATAAAAGTTTTATTATTTCAACAACCTTTGGATTCTCTATTTTGTAGCAGGTTTTAACCCCGTCCTTTCGAAAAGAGATTATTCCAGCATTTTTTAGTATGTTAATGTGCTGCGAAACAGTCGGTTGAGGGATACCCAGTTCCTGCCATATTTCCTTTACGCACTTTTCTCCATCAGCTAAATATTTTACAATTTTTATCCTTGTGGGATGCCCAAGTGCTTTAAGCACTTCTGCTGTTTTTTCGCAGTCTATCAAGGTAATCTTCTCCTCCAGAGAATTTGCGTAAAATTGTATCATAGTTAATATATGATTATTCCTGCATATCCAACAACCTGAGAATAATCACCCGTTACATCTCCTGACGTTCTGTACATGACGAGCTCTGCGTTCTCGGCACCAAGGAGCTTGGAAGCTATAAGACCAACAGTTGCGGGAATAACACCACACATCGAGATGTTGTAATTGAGAACCCTCCTGTAGAGTTCCTCAGGATTTAAGTTCAATATAGCATCTATGGCAAAAGAGTCATATTTTTTTGCCTCCGATTGAGAAACATAATGGGAGAAATCAGTACTGATGACAATTAAAGCTTCTTCTTCCTTGAGTGTCTCAGCCAGAACTTCTCCAGCGGCAACACAATCGCTGTAAGATATGTACTGATAAACTATTGGAACGATTGAAAGATCCTTTCTGTAGTTAGAACAGTGTTGCAGAAAAGGAACCTGTACCTCTAAGGAATGTTCATAGATATGTGCCGTAGTATCTGCTTCAAAAGGATAGTTTTTCACAAGCTGGGAAGTTAGCCTTTCATTTATAGGAACTTCTCCTATGGGAGTTATCCACATACCATAGGGATAGACAGATACGGGTTTTCCAAGCCCCGTGTGATTTGGTCCCATGATAACGTTTGTAGCTGGAATCTCAACCCTGCTATACGTCTCACCGGCTACCTTTCCAGAATAGATGTACCCAGCATGAGGAACAATAACAGCTTTTGCATTTATCTTAGGAATATTTTTTCTACAAAAGGATTCAAGGTAGAGTTTCAGTTCTTTTGAACTTCCTGGGTAAAATTGTCCTGCAACCGCTGGATACCTGACCATTCTCCCCTCCTCAATTTACACAATTTCCTTAGTTAAACATATATTTAGTTCCGACAAATTTCCATCGAGGTGGAAAGAATGAAGAGGATTATGTTTAAATCAAAAATTCACAGAGCTACAGTGACAGGGGCAGATCTGGAATACGAAGGGAGCATAACTATTGATTCCGAACTTATGAAATTAGCAGATATTCTTCCATACGAAAAGGTTGACATATACAACATAACAAACGGTGAAAGGTTTTCAACCTACGTGATTCCTGGAGAACCTGAAAGTGGAGAGATCTGTCTCAACGGTGCTGCTGCAAGGAAAGTTCAAAAAGGAGACAAAGTTATAATTGTTACCTACTGTGAGCTTGATGAAGAAGAGATAAAAGACTTCTCTCCAACGGTTGTTCTGGTTGATGAAGAAAATAGACCTGTAAAAATATCAAAAGTCTCAGGAGGTTTATAGCTTAAACGCTTAGTATTTCTTCTGCCAATTTTTCGATGTCCTCTTTCATCTTTCCGAAAAACTCGTTGGCTTTATCGTTGAATCTTTTTCCTACTAACTTTTTGGCTTTATAAATAAGCTCATCGATGGTTCTGACATGTTCCATTAAGCCAGCTTCTATCAAAGCTTTGTCATAGTGGGATATAAAGGATCTTGTTGATATAGTTGGAGTTCCAAAGAAGCAGCTTTCTGCATTCATTGTTCCACCACCACCGATAAACAGATCAGCAACAGCCATGAGATGTTGAACGTGTATTTTCTCATCAATTACCGTAGCAAACGGAAATTTTTCCTTTAAAGGTTCAGAATCATATCTGGGAATGATAACGTAATTAGCATCAAAAACTTTATGCAATCTATTAAGTCCTTCATAGAGAAGGGGATACTTCTTCTTCACGTAAGATGACTTGAACTCTTCTTCCCTGATTAGAATCAGTGGTTTTGATTTATCAAGCTGATTTTTCCTATAGAAATCCTCAACGAATTCCTTATCCACTTTAAAATCATGCAACCAGATAAAGACATCGTAAAAGTTGTAACTTTTAACCTGCTCCTCTTCAAGTCCAAATCGTAAAAATATTTCCTTAGGGATAAGATAGGGATGGAAAATCTGTGTAGATAAGGGAATTGTAAGTCTCGCCTGAGGGAGTGCTT
>CAJXJV010000083.1 GCA_913055135.1 uncultured Desulfurobacterium sp.
ATAAACCTCTCTTTCAGCTATCATGATTGACTCTAAGGTTTGCTTTACCACTTCTTTTATGATGTCTGGTAAAATCTTCTGTAGTTCCATTTTTGCCTCCTGGGGATTTTGGTATTCTGGGGTTGTTCCCCAGGAGGTTACTCCATTTTTCCAGCTTACACAAAATATCGTACACTATCTTATTCTTACCGTTGATTAACTTTTAGGATGGAAATAAATCTATCCCACTTCCACAAAATCAAACTTTTCACCAAACCTAAACTTCATCAGCTCCTTTAGGTCGTCAAGTCCTTCAAGTTCTGGATTTTTCTCTACCAGTTTCTGGGCTTCCTTTCTTGCTATTTTCAGAATTTCAAAGTCTCTTCTCAAGTCCGCAATCTTAAAGTCTCCAAGACCTGACTGCCTCGTTCCAAAGATCTCGCCGGGACCTCTGAACTGAAGGTCTGCTTCGGCAATTTTGAAACCGTCGTTTGTTGATTCAAGAACCTTCAATCTCTTGATTGAATCCTCTCCAGCATTTCTCTTTGTGACAAGGAAACAGTAAGACTGCTTAGCCCCTCTTCCAACTCTACCTCTTAACTGGTGGAGCTGTGCAAGTCCAAAGCGTTCGGCGTGTTCTATAACCATTACAGTTGCCTCTGGAACATCTACTCCAACCTCAATAACGGTTGTCGATACAAGAACCTGGTAATCCCCCTTTTTGAACTTCTCCATCACATCGTCTTTCTCTTCCTGCTTCATCCTGCCGTGGAGAAGTCCAACGGAATAGGGTTTCAGTTTCCTTTTCCAGTACTCGTGCATCTCGGTTGCAGCTTTGAGCTCCAGTTTTTCAGACTCTTCTATGAGCGGATAAACTATGTAAACTCTATTTTTAGCTTTTAGCTCCTTAAGGAGAAAATCAATTAACTTCTCCCTTTCATCCTCAAAGAGAATCTTCGTTTCCACAGGCTTTCTTCCAGCCGGGAGCTCATCAATCACTGAAACGTCAAGGTCTCCATAGGCTGTCATCGCAAGAGTCCTTGGAATTGGAGTTGCAGTCATTACGAGGACATCTGACATTTTCCCCTTTTTCTTCAACTCAACTCTCTGCTTTACACCAAACCTGTGTTGTTCATCTATTATTGCCAATCCAAGATTTTTAAACTCAACAGTTTCCTGAATAAGGGCATGCGTTCCAACAACAACCTGAATGAATCCTTCTTTTATCGCTCTGTACATTGTCTCCTTTTCCTTCTTTGTCATGCTTCCGGTCAGGAGTCCTACCCTTACCCTGAAAGGCTTTAAAAACTCCTGAAACTTCTTAAAATGCTGATTTGCAAGAATTTCAGTTGGAGCCATTACAGCGACCTGATATCCGCTCTTCACCGCAAAGAAGGATGCAGCAGCAGCAACAACAGTTTTTCCACTACCAACATCTCCATGAACAAGCCTGTTCATAGGTTCTGGACTTTTCATATCTTCGACTATCTCTTTTAGAACCCTTTCCTGAGCTCCCGTCAGTTTGAAAGGAAGGGCTTTTTTAAATTCATCAATCAGCTCTTCACTAACTGGAAAGGCTATTCCCTCCTCTCTCTTTATCTTCTGTCTGTGAAGAGCAAGGGCAAGCTGAAAGAGAAAGAGCTCATCAAAAATCACCCTCTTCTGATAAGGAGTTTTAAAATTCAAAAGCTCTTCCGCCTCCTCATCGTGAGGAAAGTGGACTCTCCAGAAAGCTGTGGCAGCATCGGGAAAAGAGTTCCTCTTCAGAATCTCTTCAGACAGATACTCTGGCAGGAACGGGACAACTTTTTTAACCACACTCCCTATATCTCTTCTGAGAACTGACTGTTTTATTCCTTCAACTGAGTGATAAACCGGCAAGATAACACCAAGCTTTTCAAGCTTCCCCTTATACTTATCGAAAATTTCAACTTCAGGATGAACCATGGAATAGCCGCCCAGTTCTCTCTTTGCCAACCCGTAAGCAAGAACCTCTTTCCCTAATTCTTTTGCCTTTGAAAAGAGTGTCCTGTAGTAGCCGAAAACTTTCTCCTGAAGGAAAACAAGTGTAACCGTTCCAGTTTTGTCGTATAGGATTACTTTGAGCAGCTTTTTCTTCTTCTTTGAGGTCTCAATTACCGATAGATTTACAACTTTCCCCTTAACAAGGAAAGTCTGGTTGGGTTTTAGGAAAGCCATCGGCGTAATCGTTGTCCTATCCTCATACCTGAAAGGTAGATAGTAGATGGCATCTAAAATAGTCTCTATTCCAAGCTTTTGAAGTCTTTCGACCGTCTTTTTCCTGATTCCTTTGACCGTTGAGATTGGCTGGAAAAATGCCTTTATAGGGTACGTTTTCTTTTTTTCTATCTTCTCCTGAACGGATATTATTCTCTCTCTTGGAACCTCGTCTCGCCTTGCCTTTTCTATATCCTCTTCAGAAAACTTGAGAGTTATAACTGAATGGAGCTCCTTAAAAAACCTTTTCTTTTCCTCTTCTGTAAAGGAATCATACTTCTCAAGGAGATTCAAAACCTTTGAAACCCAGGCTTTTCTCTTCCTGTCAAGATGGGGCTGGAGCTCCTTCAGTAGAGCAGAAATCGCCCTGTCAGGGTCTTTAACCCTGTCGAAATACTTGAAATTGTCCTGAACAATCAGGTTGAGCAGTTTTTTAACTCTTTCTAAGGTTTTCTTCATCAATTTCCCTTAAAGAATTTGTTATCATTTTAGCTAATCAACCTTACGGGAAGGAATATGAGAAGAGTTCTTTATCTGTCAACTGCTTTGTTGGTCTTTTCTTCGTGTGTCACTTTACCGAAAAAAGAGACATCACCTGTTCAAAAACCAGAACCTGAAAAGGTAGAAGAGAAAACAGTAACTCCATCTCCTGAGATTGTCCAGAAAGCGAAAAAGGAAAAGTACAGACCCGGAGCTATTTACTACTACATGGTTTACCTTAACGAGAAAGGGAAAGGCAACCTACAAAAGGCTTACGAATCAATAAAAGAAGCTGTCAAAGAAGATCCGAATAACATCGAGTATCTCCTTGAAGCAGCAAAATTTGCAGCAAACCTGAAGAAAATGGATGATGCGGAAAAGTTTACACGGAAAGCACTTTCCATAGACCCCGAGAATCCACAAGCTCTAAAACTCTTGGCTGGAATCTCCATTGTAAAAGACAGGAAAGAAGAAGCGGAAAAGTACTACAAAAAGGTTCTCTCCATTGCCCCGGATAGAGATACTTACATAATGCTGGCAAACCTCTACATCAACGAGAAGAGATATTCTGAAGCAGAAAAGATCCTCACAGAAGCTCTAAAAAAGTATCCAGATAACTTTTTTATCTTCTATTTTCTTGGAGAAATCTACTTCATTGAAGAGAAAACAGATAAAGCAAGAGAGTACATAGAGAAATCAATCAAACTAAACCCCAACTTTGAAAGTGCATACATTCTCCTTGGAAAGATTGCTCTAAAAGAGAAGCGTTATAAAGAGGCAGAGAAATTTCTCAAAAAAGTTCTGGAAGAAAATCCAGATAACATCTACGCACTAAAGGAACTCCTTGTAATCTACCTCAAAGAAAATAAAACAGACGAAGCCATAAAGATAATCAACAAACTTGTTGAGTTAGAACCGTACAACCTTAAACTTCTATCCTGGGTTGCTGCCAACCTCTTTGAAATGAAAGAGTACAAAAAGGTTATCCCAATAGTAGAGAGAATTACAAAACTCAACCCTGACAATCCAAACGTCTATTTCATGTTGGGACTTGCTTTTGAAATGTCTAAAAATTACGAAAAAGCCCTTGAAGCCTACGAAAAATCTCTCGACCTTTACCCTGAGAATCCAACCGTTCTGGAAAGGACAGCCCTTATTCTTTACAAAATGGACAGATTGAACGATGCGAAAGCATACTTTGAAAGGCTATGGCAGCTAACAAACAAACCTGAATATCTCCTGAAAGTTGCAATAATTGCTGACAGAGAAGGGAACACAGAAGAGGCTTACAACCTCTTAAAAGTGTGGAAGAAAGAGTTTCCCAATTATGGAGAGCTCTACTTCTACCTTGCTTATTTTGCTGAAAAGCTTGGAAAAGACGATGAAACCGAAAAGTATCTAAAAAAACTACTTGAAATAGAACCATCCCCGGACGCCTACAATTACCTTGCTTATTTCTACGCTAACAGAGGAGTAAGGCTAAAGGAAGCTGAAGAGCTAATTCAAAAAGCCCTTGAGGCTGAACCGGAAAATCCAGCATTCCTCGACACAATGGGATGGGTTCTCTATAAAGAGGGTAGATACGAAGAAGCCTGTAAATACCTGAAGGAAGCTCTGAAGAGAAAGAAAGAGGATCCGGTAATAAACGAACACTATGGCGAGTGCCTCTACCAGATGGGAAAACTGAAAGAAGCTAAGGAACATCTTCTTAAAGCTTTTGTCGGCGTCATGAAGGATCCATCAATTCAGGAAGAAGAAAGAGGAATACTACAGAGAATTGGAAACCTTCTTAAAGAAATTACTCACATGGAGGAGAAAGAATGAATACAACAATGATAATCTGGGGACTGATAGCTTTCCTCATTATCGGTCTTCCAACAATTACCGGACTCATGAGAGTAAACGCTGCCCTTAAATTCCTGCTTGACGAAGAAAAGAGAGAATTTTCTCCTCTGAACGCAATCAAACCCGGTGGATTCGCTTACGCTCTCACTTTTAGTTTTAAGATAACTTTCCTTACAGCAATCATCCTTGACTACATCGAGTATGTTAAGCAGACCTACTTTATTGTTTCTCTTTATATTTTCTTTATCATGCTTGACTTCATAATCCAGAGCTCCGGTCCAGAGTATGCTACACTCTCAAGCAACATGAAGAGTGCTTTCATCGGAGCAACTCTTATTGCCCTTGTCATATTCGTTGAAAACTTTCTGATACAGAGAAAACTCAAGAAGATAATCCCAACAGAAATTGAAAACCTCAGGAAGAACAGAGTCTCACCAGCACTTAGAACGTTTGACCAGAAAGAATAAGGAGGGGAAATGCACAGACTGACTGTTGAAAACTTTGGACCTATAAAAGAACGAATTATTTTTGAACCGAAAGATTTTTCAATAATTATTGGGGAACAAGCATCAGGGAAAAGTATAATTGCAAAATTGATCTTCCTATTTCGTTCTTTGAGAGATGATGTGATGAAATGGATGTACGAAGAAAGTGATAGATTGTCAAAAGGGAGCATTAACCGAGTTATAAGAAATAAGTTTCTTAAGTTTTTTGGAAGAAATAAACCGATGCCCTCCGGGTTTTATATAAAGTATGAGTATAGCAAAAAAGTTTACGTAGAACTAACATCTCGAGAGGAAGATGGTTTACTATGGAGCAAACTTAGTAATGATTTTGTTAATAAATTTAACGAGATAATTAATCTTCGCCGAGAGATTTCAGAAAAAATGAAGCGTATAAAGGAAAGAAAAATTGAATTTTTAACCTCAGCGGAACTTTCTCAACTGGAGGAAGAAGAAAGAAGGCTACTAAGACCGATAGAGGAACGGATAAATATCCTTTTTAACGATAGCCACATTCCTATTTATATTCCAGCCGGTAGAGCAGTTCTCAACTTCCTGGAAGAGGTGGAGATAGAAAATATGGATTTTCTTATGTCTATGTTCATAAAACGGGTTGTTAGCTCAAAGCGAAAATTTTCAGAGTCCCTTGAATCCCTGATTGAAAGAGAAAAAGGATTCCCGGCTGACGAAGAAAGGGTTAAACTCCTTTATAAGGTAGTAAATTTGGTGTATGAAATATTAAAAGCTGAATACAGGTATGAAAAAGGAGAAGAATTTCTACTTCTTAAACAAGAAAGTGAGAAGATTCCTCTTCAATTTGCTTCTTCCGGTCAGCAGGAGGTGCTCTGGATTCTTTTACTACTTTTCCAAATTATGTTGGAAAACAGAAAAGTTTTCTTGGTTATTGAAGAACCAGAAGCACGTTTGTTTCCTTCTGCCCAAAAACTGCTCATAGAGTACATTGCAGCATTTCTTAATTTAACTAAAAGCCATGTTTTAATAACTACCCATAGTCCCTACATTTTAAGCACTACAAATATTCTCCTTTTGAGAGCTAAAGCCGATAAAAACTATCCTTTCCTGATTCTTGCGGAGAAGATAGGGGCCTGGTATAGAAGTCTTCGCGAGTTTAAACCAATTATAGACACTGAAACAGGATTAATAGAGGAAAACGCTATTGACACCGTTTCA
>CAJXJV010000084.1 GCA_913055135.1 uncultured Desulfurobacterium sp.
CGAGGATTTTATCCACTACTCCTATTGTAACGGCATTGGTGGCTGGTCCCGCTATCAGAAACACAAAAGCTGCGCCTACCGGCACTCCGGCAATAATCAGGGAGGCTGCTATGGGAAGGGAAGAAGTAGCACATACATACATTGGAATGGCGACTGCTAAGACCAAGATATAACTAAAAGCAGCATTTTCCTTCAGGAAGGTTTCTAAATTTTGCGATACAAAAGTTGCGATTAAACTACCGATGACTATACCCCAGAAAAGAGGCTTTGCAATATCCCTGAACAGCGTTCCAAATCCATATTCAATAGCTTTTTTCGAAGAAAACTGCCTCTTTTCTTGAACAGCAGGAACATCACACGATCCATTACAACAGCAACCACTTTCCAGAGCCAATTCTTCTTCCTCGGAATCCTTATCAAGGATAATGCTTAACAATCCAGCAACCAACGATAGAATCATAGAAGTGATGACCCTATACACTGTAAAGAAGAGACCAAATATTCCATAGGTTGCCAAAATAGAATCAACTCCCGTAATCGGTGTGGATATAGTAAACGTTAACACAGCTCCTTTGTTTGCTCCTTTTTTTCTCAGCGCTCCGATAAATGGAACTACACTGCAGGAGCAGAGTGGTAATGGTATACCAAAAATTGCTGCTTTAATTAATGACCTGAAATCCCCTTTCCCGAGATGCTTTTTTATGAAATCTTCGGGCAACAATTCGTGTAAAATTCCAGCTATAAAAAATCCGATGATTATGTATATTGCTATGGAATTCGTAAAAAGAAAAATATTTACGAAAAATTCCCGTAGATAATTCACCCCATTCTCTCCAATTCTTTCTGTAGTAGATTGTATCACTTAGTGAAAATTCTTCTCTCCATAAAACCTGCACAGATCCTTTAACAGACACCTTTCACATTCCGGCTTTCTCGCCCTGCAGATCGTCCTTCCAAGCCTGATCAGGTTATAGTGGAATTTCCTGTTAAACTCAGTATCAAAGTGTTCTTCCATAAATTCAGAGATTTTATCTTTATCCCTGTTTTCAGGAAAAATCCCCAATCTTTTAAGAACTCTATAACAATGGGTATCCACAGGAAAAGTGTTTTTGTTGAAAGAAAAAGAGAGAACAACTCTTGCAGTTTTCGTTCCAATGTACGGATAGGAAGTTAAAAGCTTTATAGCCTCTTGAACAGGAAGTTCTTTAAGTTTTTCTTTTAAACTTTCCCAATCTTTCATTATGGAAATGATCGCTTTTACTTTCTGATTGTACATACCACATGGCTTTATAGTTTCAATCAATCTTTCCTGACTGAAACCAATAACACTCTTTAAATCACCGTTTGTAAGTCTCTTCAGACTTTCAAGACATTTTTCGGCATTCTTATCGGTTGTATTCTGACTGAGGATGGTAAAGACCATCTGTTCTTCTGGGGTTCTGTCTGTCCTATAAACTTTCGGGAATAGTTGGTTCAGCCTTTCTGCAATTTCTTTAATTCTTGCTACTACCTCAGTTTCTTTCATTACTTAATAAACCCAGCAAGTCTCAACGCCAGTTCAAGGTCTTTCTGAAATTCTGGTTCTCCCTTCCTATTTCTTAAAAGGTAGGCTGGATGGAAAGTAGGAATAACTATAACGTTTCCAAGCTTTTGTTCTTTTCCTCTTATTTTTGAAATAGAAGTCTTTTCAGGAAGATTCAAAATTGTCCTTGCAGCAAAAGCTCCAAGGCAGAGAATGACTTTTGGCTTTATAAATTCAATCTGCTTCTCAAGATAAGGATAGCAAGCCTGTATCTCATCTGGAGCCGGATTTCTGTTGTTTGGAGGTCTACACTTAACAATGTTTGTTATGTAAACCTTATCCCTTGAAACTCCATAGAGGTTGAGAAACCTTGTTAGAAGTTGCCCTGCCCTCCCAACGAAAGGTCTTCCCTGTAGGTCTTCTTGCTCCCCCGGTGCTTCACCAACAAACATGAGATTGGTTGTCAGATCGCCTTCACCAAAGACAACGTTTGTCCTTGTCTTACAAAGTCTGCATTTACAACACTTTAAAACTTCCTCTTTTAACTTCTCCAGTTCCTCTATTGGATTGGACTCCTTTCTATTTTTAACCATTGTAACTCCTCTATCTACTTTAACTTCATCGTAACCTATAAACTCAAGGAATTTTAAGAATCTCTGAAGCTCATCCATCAAGAATTTCCCTCTTCAGGATACCATCATAAACCCAGATGGTAGCTCCCTCAAGGTAAACGTTTTCCATTTCCTCATCAAAATAAACCTTCAGCCTCTCGCCACTTCTGACAACAACTTCAACAGGTGATTCCATCCCAAACACTTTTCCAGCAATCAAAGCAGAAGCAACAGAACCTGTTCCACAGGCAAGCGTCTCGTCCTCAACGCCTCTTTCGTAAGTCCTTACAAGAACCTTATCAAGTCTTGCCTCTACAAAGTTTACATTTGTACCGGTAGGCTGGAAGACTTCTGAAAATCTTATCCTTCGTCCCACATCTTTAACGTTTACATCCTCAATTCTGTCAACAAAAACTACAAAATGAGGAACTCCAGTATTTATGAAATGACCACTTAACCCTTCAACGTTCAGGTTGAGTTTTAGATCAAAGGGTTTTGTCAGCTTAACCTTTACTTCTTTCCCATTAACTTCAGCTTCAATGATTCCTGCAAGCGTCTCAAACTTCATCTCTCGTGGTGCTATCCCTTTTTCAAAGGCAAACCTTGCAGCACATCTTGCACCGTTCCCACACATTTCGGCAGTTGAACCATCTGAATTAAAAAACTGCCACTTAAAGTCTGCAACATCAGAGCTCTCTATGAGTATCAATCCATCTGCGCCAACTCCAGTCTTTCTTTGACAGATCCTCTGGACAGCTTGCTCTACCGATAAATCACCAATAAACTTTTCAAACTTCTTTTTTCTATTGTCGATGACAATAAAGTCATTCCCTGTTCCTTGAAGCTTTGAGAAGTTCATTCTTTCCAGACCTCTGGAAGGAGAAATCTCCTCAGTTTTCCAATCCTTGTTCTCGGGAGCTCCCTATCTATCAGTTTAAACTCCTTCACCCGTTTGTAAGGCTGTAGGTGTTTGGTTTTTCTATGAATTTCCTGCTTGATGAAATCTTTGATATCTTCAATTCCTTCTTCTACAAGGAGTTCAAAGTCCGGTCTGACAAGAGCTCTTAGCCCTCCATCCTGATAGAAAATCCCAACCTCCAAAATGTAAGGACTCTTAAGGATTTCAACTTCTATATCTTCAGGGTAAACGTTCTTTCCGTTATCAAGGACTATCACTTCTTTTGCTCTTCCCGTTATATGAATGAAACCATCTTCATCTATAAAACCGAGGTCCCCTGTGTAGAACCAGCCATCTTTGATAACCTTTTCTGTCTCTTCTGGCTTATTGTAGTAACCCTTCATAACGTTGGGACCTCTAACAATTATCTCTCCCCTTTCTGTTGTCTTCACCTCAACTTCATCTATTGGAGCTCCAGCAGTTCCTATCTTTTTCTTACCGGGTCTATTGACAGAAATGAGTGGAGAGGTTTCAGTTAATCCGTATCCTTCAAGGATATTAAACCCAAATGCCTCAAAGTCTCTCCAGACCTCTTCACTGAGCTTTGCTCCACCGCTTATCATAAATCTCAAACTCTTTCCTATTCTGTTGTGTATCTCCTTAAAGAGCTTCTTCTCTACCGGTTTAACATCAAACTTTCTGAAGAGCTTCAAAGCTGTCAGGACTGCCTGTCTTTTCAGCTTAGGAAGCTTTTTAATCTCAACCATTATGTTATGGTGAATTACCTGATAGAGCTTTGGTACCCCTACCAGAATAGTTACGTTCTGGTCGTTTATCGTTGAAAGTATGTCGTTGGGAGTAAGTTTCTCAATGAAAACAAGTGGCAACCTCAGAGTAACCGGAAGAATTGCCGTCGCCAAGAGAGGATAGGTATGGTGAAAAGGAAGGATTGCTACAAACCTGTCATTCTCATTAAGGATTCCTAAGTTTTCAATAGCTCTTACGTTGTGATCAAGGTTTCGGGCAGTAAGCATCACACCTTTTGGATTGCCGGTAGTTCCCGAGGTGTAAAGAATGACTACAACGTCATTAATATCCCTTCTAACGAACTGTATCTTTTCCTGTGTCTTTGCAAGATCTATCTCATCTACGTTCAAAATATGAATGTGATAGCCAATATCTTTAATTGCTTCCCTGACTTTTTCGACGTTTTGATTTGAAGTAATTACAACTTTTGGCTGACAATCCTTAAAAATGTTAAAAAGCTCTTCAGTTGAGGTAAGATAGTCAACAGGAACTGCTATCCCCCCTTTGAAGAGAACAGCAAAAAGACCACTTATCCACTCTGGTCTGTTCTCCATAAAGATTGCTACTCTATCTTCTACTCCAAGTTCCTGAAGTTTCTCCTGCAATGTAGAAATCTGTCTCCTGAAATCCTCATAGGTTAAAGAGGAGTATTTGCCTTTTTCCTTTTTTACAAAAATCTCTTTCTGGGGAAACTCCTCAACGTTTTCAAGAACTCTTTCTAAGAAAGTTCTCATGGCATCCCTCATATTCCTCAAATTAAGTCAATAATATCCCTGATATCTTTCTTCCTGTCTTCTATGATTTTAATGAGCTCCCGTGCCTTTTTCTTTGAAACGTTCTTCCCGGAGGGAATCTCAAGAACTGTAAACTTTACATACCTTGAAACCGTATCAATTTCAACCGTATCACCAGGTTTAACTTCCTTTGAAGCCTTTACTATCTGACCGTTTACTCTGACAACCTTTAAATCACACAGTTCCTTTGCCTGACTTCTCCTCTTCACCATCCTTGACAGTTTCAGAAACTGATCCAGCCGCACTCTCTTTCCTCTTGCTCCTTATGTTCGATGGAATAGAAAATATCTTGAGAATGAGAGAAAGTAAGCCCGCCGCCAGAAAACCGGCAAGGAATGAGAAAACCACAACAACAAAAATTTTGGTGTGAAAAACTCCTACAAAAGGAATTGTAACATCAACGTCCTGGAAATTCTGAAGCGCAAATAGGGTCACGGCTACGACTATGATAGCCACGATAAGGAAGTAAATGTTCTGCTTTAAAGTCATCTCCGCCTCATATTAGAAGGTTAAATAAAGCGATGTCAAGCCAACAGAAAATAGCCCCAGAATAAGCGTTAAGCCATTTAGCACCATGGAAATTCCATGCAATTTAAGAAACCTATCATAGTAGCTCTTATCACCAGTCTGATAGAAACTAAATTTAAGTAAACCAGCTTTTGGCGTAATTATCAATCCATTGATAAAGTTAAAGATGTTCATTAACAGAAGAAAAGCTAAGTTTAGCCAGGAAAAAACATTCAACGCATCTCTTGTCAAAAGGTAGAATGAAACCAGAACAGCCAGACCCAAAATGTATCCTAACCCAAAGTATTTTGGGAAAACTGAACCCGTATACTTTCCTGCCTCTTCTTTTTTAAGAATTTTAAATGCAGCAGGTGCTCCAACTGCAGTAAAGAAAAACATACTTCCAACCCATAGAGTTAAAGAGTATAGATAAAGTGATTTCAGAAACAGCACAACCCTATCCTCTTAAAGATCTGTCCACTTTAGAGCGATAGCATCCGTTGGACAGTTCTCAACGCAGATTTCACAGCCGTTGCACTTCTCAGGGCTCATTACAACAGCTTTTTCTTCACTCATGATGAAGACACCTTGTGGACAAACATCCACACAGATTTCACAACCCATGCACTTTTCCTGGTCGATGTACGGAATTACCTTCAATAACCCATCCTCATTTTAAAAGCTTTTACTGTATTGTAAAGAAGCATTGTAATTGTCATCGGTCCCACACCACCTGGCACCGGTGTAATCGCTGCTGCCTTTTCTTTTACCCCTTCAAAGTCAACATCACCAACAATCTTACCATTTACCCTGCTGATACCGATATCTATTACAACAACTCCATCTTTTACCATGTCTTCTTTTATAAGATGTGGCACTCCAGTTGCAACGCAAAGGATATCTGCATTACGTGTGTAATGGGTAAGGTCTTTTGTGTAGATATGACAGATAGAAACAGTGGCATTTGCATTTAAAAGCATGTTAGCTAAAGGTTTCCCAACAATATTGCTATGCCCAACCATTACGGCATTTTTACCCTCAAGTTCAATGTTATACTCCTCGAAGAACTAGATCGGAAGAGCGTCG
>CAJXJV010000085.1 GCA_913055135.1 uncultured Desulfurobacterium sp.
AGGGTAAAGCTCTTTTAGCTGATAAGGGTTATGACAGTGAGGATTTTATCTGCCAGGTTCTTTCTGCTGGTTTTAAGCCTTATGTGAAGATTAGGAATCAGGGGATTGTCAGGAGTGAGTTTAGGAAGCTTGCTCAGCAATTTGTTGATTCTGATGGTCTTTACAAGCAGAGAGGCAGGATTGAGGCTCTGTTTGGAGAGGTGAAGCAGGCTCTTGGTAGTTATGAGAGAACTAAGAGTTTTCATATTGCTGTGTTGTTTGTTCTTGCAAAGTTTGTTCTGTTTAATCTGTGTGCTGTGTTTGTTGTGGTGATTTTTCAAACACCCTCTCCCTTTATACTACCTAATTATTTGTTCTTTCTCCTATAATTTTCCTCTTGAAAGTTTCAAAATCAACTGACTGCAGGATTACTGTTCCGCTTCCCGAAAGCTTTGTCAAAAACAATCCTTCATCCCCAAAGATAGCTGTCTTAATGTCTCGGATTATTTCTATATCGTAATCAATTCCTTCACTCCACGCTACCGCTTTAGCTGTTTCTACAAGAATAGTCTCTCCTTGCAGTTCTTTGATCTCAAGATACCCCGTTGCATTTATGAATACCAATCCCTTTCCTGAGACTTTCTCCAAAATGAATCCTTCTCCACCAAAGAACCCACTACTTAATCTTTTTTGAAGAGCCATGTCGATAGAGATGTCTCCAACCCCACACAAAAAAGCATCTCTTTGGGCATAGATTGAGCCTCCTTCAAGCAGGATTGGAACGATTTTTCCCATTCTTTCAGAAGAAAAAGCCACAACTCCGTTTCCTGTGAATCTTGTAAAGAAGGCACTTTCTCCGACTATTTTCCTCTTCAGAATGTTCCCGATAACGCCTAAAACTCCTTCTCCATCAACCTTAGCTTCCATTCTAATGTTACTGTCCATATAAAAGAGATTACCTGCTTCCGCTATAACCTCTTCTCCTCTCTGCAACTTAACTTCTACAACCTGAATATCATTTCCTTTAATTTGATAGCTGCCAAAGACCTCAGGCAGAATTTTCACTCTACCTCCCCAAGATTAAGAGATTAACATCAGTCACATAGTCCATAATAGGAGAGTACCACACAGAGTACTTCCCATTAATTAGAGTTAGGTTCTCCTTTCCAGATTGATTTTGGCAAGACTTTTACTTCCTTTGGCTCAATTACAGTTATACTTCTTTTAGTAACTACTGGCAAACTAGTTCCGGGAATTGAAAGCATAAGTTCCTTTATTTTTTCAACTACTTCTCCAGAATCTGAAGAGAGAGTAAACAAGTAATTTGATATGTTCTTTAAATCTTCGCTAGCATAACCGGATGCCATCCCTATGACAGCAAAATTGTTAGAAACCAAAAGATTTTTCACTTCTTTAAATCCGTGTCCAGGATAAGATTCTACATCTGGATCATGGAAACTAGCATCGGTAAATAAAAGGATAATTTTGATTGCTGCAGGATTCCATGATAACTGTTTAACGCTTTGATACAATGCTTCTAATTGAGATTCGGGATAATCTCCGCCTCCTCCTGCCGTCAACGTGTTGATAACAGAGATAAACTGACTTGTGTCATTAGTAAGATCAAGCTCCAATTTAAATGGATAATCTCCTAGATCTCCATATCCTTCTGGAGGAGGGAAATCTTTAAACGAAGTAATTCCAACTTTAAGAATAGTTCCCTCAGGCATTGATGAAAGTAAAGTTTGAACGATTTCTTTAGCTTTTGCTTGAAAAGTAGATATATCATCACCATAACTGCCAGTTCTATCGACTAAAAAGTCTATATCTACTTCCTTTCCAGAAGTTCCTGACGTATTATTGGCTATTTCTACTATAGCAAGCTTGGTATCAGATGAAGGTATGTAAATAGGCTTTGAATCACCTACTGACTTTAAAGCATAGATTAAGAAACAGTAGGATTTTCCATAAGACAGTTGTCCATTTTTAACTGCCTGATCTAATAATATTTCATATTTCGTATCATTTACACTAGCTATATTAACAAGAGATTTCATATTTTCGCTGTCACACGTGCTATTTTCAGAATCGTAGGAACTGTAAACAATAACATATCCGTTTATGGTGCCAGGATACTTTTCCCAATGAAACTGGATCTTCTTAGCAGTTGTTCCTACTAAATTTGCATTAAAATCTGCATTCCAACTCGGTGGAATAACCTTTATATCTATACTCTTAGAGCTAACAGGTAATGACGATGATAATAGATGAAGAATAGAAAATGAGGAAGGATCAACCCATAAAGATTCGGAGAAAGGAGATTCTGATTGATAGAACTGAATTAGTATGTGATATGTTCCTTCATGAAGGTTAGCTCCAGATAACTCTATAGGAACATCAACCGATGCATTTCCCTCTAATTCTCCTGTTTTCTTAGGGATAACAACACTTATATCTGGAGGAGCAATAACTTCTGCTTTCCAATAAATACTAGTATCTCCACTATTCCTTATAGTATAAACCACACTCTTTGATAATGAATCCCCCTCCTGCTCTTCTATAACTACATTCTCTCCTTCTACTTCTATCTTTCCGGGTTTTATAGCATGTGTCTCTGAAGCTCCTATTGTGGTTTCGGAAGTAGAGTTAAAAGTTATATCTATCTCTTTCCAAGGCCATTCGTACCAAAATTCAGTATATTTCCCTCTAATTTTCTCATTTGCTTTCTCAATTAGATGTTTAATCCAATCTATGTCCCAGTCAGAAACAAGTTTTATTCTTCCATAGTATCCCAACCCGACTTTTCCTGATACTCTAATTGAAGTACTGTTTCCTACAGTAGCATTAGCAGTAATACTATCTGTACTTGTACCGTGGGACACTGAAGAAATTTCTTCCCCTGAAACAGTCGCACTTTCCCAACTTGAAGCAGTTGCTTCAAAACTCGCTCTAACATAAGGACCAATATCGTTTTCCATACCAATACCCAAACCATACACTTCGATTTCCGGTTGCACTCCCACATAACCAAAAACGCTAGCAGCTGCTTTCACATCTTCCTCTATACTCATATGGGGTGTAACTTCAAAGTTTGTGACTACATTACCTGTATCTCCATTGTAAGAAAGGGTAAATTCTGAATCAATTCCAGCATTAGTAGTAAAGCTCGCAGAACCTTCAATACTTGCTTGATCTTCTTCTTCCCCTTTTCCTGCCCCTTTAATTCCACAATAGAAGTAAAGCTTCTCAGAAAGCAATACAGGAATAGGACCAACCATGAATACTTGACTATAAGTTATAGGTTTTTTGAAAATAGGAATTCTTTTACCGAATTCCTTCTTCAACTTTATTTCCAAAGTGTCATCCACTTCTAGGTTCGTACCAACTTTAGTATTTACCTGGTTAATATGCACACCACTCCACCCAATCTCCCAGCTCATATCAAAATGAACACTAGGCGTTATGGTCAATGAACCACTTAGACTTGCATAATTATCATCATCTAACTTTACAATATAAATAGGACCATAACTCTCTTTTTCTGTCTCACTCCAATCTATCGCTTTTGATTCTGGCAGTACCGATACAGACATAGTTCCATTAGAAAAATTAATTAAAATTCCCTTCGATTTATTAGGATCAAAGGGAATAACCTTACCATTTGGCAATATTAAAGCCCTTAATACTTTTTTCTCTGAACCGGAACCTCCAGATAAGCCTTCAACGGATGTTGAGATATAACCTTGTTTAACAATTTCAGTTAAAGGCACAAACTTTGTATCTACTTTGTAACGATAATCCGTAATTTTCTCTACTTTTACAACTTTCCTAAAGAAAACAGGGAAAGTTTTGTTAACGATAATGTTTCCTTCTTTAATGGACGCTAATATACTTTTCATCTTAGTATCACTTAAGTCGGCATAAACAGTAATATGGTCAAGCAAAGGAGAGTTCACAGGGATAAGTGCAGGATTTTCCGCACTATCAGTACTATTTGACAATTCAATATAAGCACCTGTAATATCTACTACAGTTACATTATCAGAAAGTTCAACAGAATTTGGAACTACAATAGGTGTAACTACTCTGTCGTTTTGAATATTTACATAACATTCATTTAGATCATCAGATGTATAGTCACATCCATACCATTTCAATATCTTATAAGAGGAATTTAGATTTATGACAGATATCTTCAGTTTCGTTCCTTTAGGAATGAAGAAGCTCTCTGTATGCGTCAGATTTTTTGAAATGTTGTTTCCTTCTATGTCACTTCCTTCTATAGAAATAGAAGAAATCAAACTTTCAGGATAGCTAATTGTCAACTTCACATTTTTTCTTAAGTTTTCGTACCTATAATCATCAAGAAGCAATCCTTTTTCCTTAAAGAAAGACTCTAATAAGAGTCTCTTACTTTCTTCATTATTAGTATGATAAATATACATCAGGGAGTTTTGACCATCTTTATATAACTTTGAATAATCAAAGCTTAAAATATTTTTTTGAATAACAGGATTGAAAGCAAGAACGTAGTGATATGGTTCTACATCTAATTTATCTTGAGATTTTACAAGCTGTGAAGAAACTGTGTTAAGGATCATCCAGAAATCATCTTCAGATAGTTTTTCTCCTATCTCTGGTATCAAATGTTTAGTGTATTGATATACAATATCTGAAAGAATAGTGATATTTACGGTTCCTGATTTTAAATCCTTAGCTTTACAAATACAGTGAAGAATACCATCGTTTTTAGTAGGATTAGAATCCTTCAAACCATCATCATTATAATCTATATCCACACCACTTTTAGCTTCTACCAAAAGAAGATCAGAGTCACTTACACTATCAGGTAATGAAACTTTAAACGTTCCCAACTTTCCAGATTGAGTCGTCAGAATAGAAGTTTTTGTATCCGTTAACTTGTAAATAGAAATTGTCGCATTTTCAATTGGTCCTAATATAACGTGATTTCCTTTAGGCAATTTGTATGTATTTTCACCTATGCTACTTGTATTACTTACTCCACATCCGCTAACGGCACCGATTAAGGACAAAATAAAAACTATTACTAACATTCTTCTAAAGATAGACATCCTTTCCCTCCTTTAAAACCTTACTCCTATCTCCCCAAAGATCCCTTTTATCTTCAAATCGGTGGATAAATCCTCTACATCGTCAATTTTCAGCCTTTCATACCTGTAACCTACGTTGGCAAATACTCTCCTATACTCTACACCACCTTTTAATTTCCAGTCGTAGAAGTAGCTTCCTGAGTAGGATAGCCCCTTTCCTTCTAATCCAAAACGAAGATGAGAGAACTTTGTAATGGCGGAAGCATAAAGATATGGAACAGGAATGTCATAATCCGTATTTGAGTAAGCTCCCGTTGTAAGGCTTTTAAGATTCACATGACCAGTCAAGTATTTAAATCCTAATCCTACCTGTAAGTTAACTCTTTCCCTCTCTACAGGGTTGTAAAAAAACGTTACGTCTATCTGGTCTGCCTTGAAGTCAGTATGAATTCTGTCGTTAACGTTGAACGTTACATCTCCAAAAGTTATGTCCTTAGAGATAGTTCCTGTTCCCGAAGTCTCAACGTGCAGATAATCAACCTTAACATCTGGAAGAAGTTTTATCTTGTGTTTCCACTCCACAGAAGCAGAGAACTTTGTCTTATCATCAAGATGGAGGTCATCCTTAACGTCAATCTTGTTTCCCTTGTACTGAACCCATCCCCTAAAAAGTTCCTTCTGTGGTCCTATGGAAAACGAGAAATCTGAAGCCACAGAGTTAGATAGAGAAAATAAAAGTCCTGCAATGGTTATAGCTGTTAAGGAAAATATTTTTCTCAACCCTATTTCCCTCCTCTGATGGAGCAGTTGTTACCGATTTTAGAAAAGTTTTAACTTGTTTTCAACAACTATTTTTTTACCAATTCCTTGTTTCGAAATAGACACTTTCAGCTATAATTTTCCCAACTTGGAGTAGAGCTGTATCGAGAAGGAGTTCCCTGGGTGAAAGAGCAACAGACGGCTCTTTCACCCTCTATAATTCATAACGTTTAACCTACAAAGGATAAATTGAATTCACATACAGACTGGAGCATAGCCCTATCCCCAAGTTTCTCCCTCAGACCCCCTCCTGCCAGAGGAGGGGAGAAAACCCTTTTGTAACCAGCCGA
>CAJXJV010000086.1 GCA_913055135.1 uncultured Desulfurobacterium sp.
CACTTCCTGAATGTGGAAAAGACATTTTTGAGAAACCCTGTTATGTTCTTTATCACGAGAACTTTCCAATCTCTTCCTTTCAAGATATGAATATTGAAATCCGCTATTCCACAACCAGAATGGTTGAAAGGCTTTCTGCCGTAAAGAAAACCATATTGTCCATTGAGATTTCTATTCTTCTGATAGTTCTGTTAGTTCTTGGGTTCAGTCACTATATAGTTAAAAGGAGAATTGATTTTATTGTTAATTCCATAAGAGACTGGCGTAACGGAGGCTTAAAGAACCTCAAACTGGATGCCACAAAAGATGAATTCAAAGTAATAGAAAAATCCGTTTTAGAAATGTACTTTGAAATACTGAAGGAGAAAAAGATAGACGAAATCCTCTTAAATTTGACTTCCAAGATCTTATTTCTTATTACAAAAACCTCAAGTTTTATGGACTTCTGCAGAGAGCTTGAAGAGACTATTAAAACGGAGCTCAAGCTAAATTACGTTAAGATCTTAAGAGATGGAAAATTCGAGAAAGTTGCCGGTCAAGAAGTACTTTATCTAAGGAATAATCCTGAAATAAAAATTGTTGTTGAGGGAAATCTTCCTTTCTCCAAGGAAATACTTCGCATATTTGAGAATTTGATTGATGCTGCACTGCTTTCCGTTAAGGAAAAGAGTGCCAAGGAATCGCTCTTTATAAATACAATTACTGCTTTTGTTAATGCAATTGATGCTACTTCAAGCTGGATGAGAGGACACAGCGAAAGAGTATCAAAGATTGCTGTTGAAATAGGAGAGATTCTCGGTTTAAGTAACGATGAACTCAATCTCTTGAAAATAGGAGGATTGCTTCACGATATCGGGAAGTTAGGAATTCCTCAGACAATTATTAATAAACCAGAAAATTTAACAAAAGAAGAGTATGAAATAGTTAAAAAACACCCAGAGATAGGATACGAAATCCTGAAATCCATTGGGGAATTAAAGGATATTCTTCCTATTATTCTTTATCACCATGAGAGATGCAACGGTTCCGGGTATCCTGAGGGGTTAAAGTGTGATGAGATCCCTAAGCTTGCTAAGATTGTTGCAGTTGCTGATGTTATTGAGTCTATGACTACTGAAAGACCTTATAAGAAAGCTCTAACCCTTGAAGAAACCCTTGAGTATCTTAAAGAAAATGCCGGCAGGGATAAACTATTCGATGAAGAGATTGTAAAAGCAGCCTGCGCAGCCAGTTATGACCTTAAAAGAATCATAAGTGAAAAAAGTGAAATATAATTGGTTTACAATTTTTTCTGTGAGGTTTTCTTGGAAAATCTTTTTCCTGTCTTAATTTTAATAGCAGCTTTTGCTTATATCATTCTAGGTTGCGGTCTGGCAACCAGTGTAAGAGTTGTGGTGATAAAACTTGTTCTTTAAAAAAGGAGTAATCGGGAATGAAGAGTCTTTCAGAGCTGAGAGAGGAGATAGATAGAATTGATAAGGAGCTTCTTCTCCTTCTCAACAGAAGGGCCAAGCTTGCTCAGGAAGTTGGGGAGATAAAGAAAAAGAAAGGATTACCCTTCTATGTTCCGGGTAGAGAAGCAAAAATTCTTTCCAAGCTTGAAGAGCTTAACCAGGGACCGTTACCTGCAGAGAGCATAAGAGCTATTTTCAGGGAAATAATCTCAGCATGCAGAGCTCTGGAAGAGCCAACAAAGGTAGCATACTTAGGACCACCTGCAACATTTACCCACCTTGCTGCCCTGAAGCACTTTGGTAGCTCATCGGATCTACATCCTATGGATTCAATAGATGAGGTCTTTGACGAAGTAGAAAAGGGAAGAGTCGATTACGGAGTGGTCCCAATAGAGAACTCCATCGAGGGAATCGTTAACTACACTATTGATATGTTCCTTGACACTGACCTTAAAATTAGTGGAGAGATATTTGTCTCTGTCAACCTTCACCTTATGAGCAGAGAATCTGACCTTTCAAAAATCAAGAAGATCTACTCCCACAGACATGCAATTGCACAGGCGAGGAAATGGATATCAGAGAATCTGCCAAAGGTTGACATTGAGGAAGTTTCAAGCACTTCTAAAGCAGCAGAACTGGCAAGTAGAGAGCCTGGAACAGCAGCAGTTGCCAGTGAAGCAGCAGCTTATCTCTACGACTTAAACATCCTTGCTAAGAACATTCAAGAACTCTCCAGGAACTTTACACGATTCCTGGTAATTGGAAAAACAGATTCAGAATTTCCATCTGGAAGAGATAAAACTTCTGTTATGTTTAGTACAAAACACGTTGCAGGTTCTCTCTTCAAAGCACTTCAGCCTTTTGCTGTTTATGATGTAAATTTATCAAAGATCGAGTCTCGCCCGACAAAGAAAAAACCCTGGGAATACGTCTTTTTTGTTGACATTGAGGGGCACAGAAGGGAAGGTAGGGTCACTAAAGCCCTTGAGGAGCTAAAGGAAACTTGTAGTTTCTTTAAAATACTTGGTTCTTATCCAGCAGGTTTTAAGGAGTAGGAGGTGGGGGGAATGATAAAGAGAATAGTTGCTCTATTAATAGGTGCTACCGTTTTTGTTGTGGTAATTCCTTTGTTAATTGTGGTTTTATCCTTGGTCGTTGAAAAATATCTTCATTTTCCGAGTTTTTCTTTTCCTCTTCAAAGAACCATTTCATTGTTTTTGGCTATTTTAGGGTTGCTACTTTCGGCTTCTGCAGGATGGTATCAGTTAAGAAAGGGAGAAGGAAGCCCTCTGCCAGTAGTTCCTACCCAAAGGTTAGTTACGGTTGGTCCCTACAAGTACTGTAGAAATCCTATGGCTCTCGGAGCTGTTATATATTACGTCGCAATCTCTATTTGGTTGGGGTCAGCAATTGCGATAATGATAACAGGGATAGTATCTTGCTCGTTTTTAATTTACATTAAAATAATTGAAGAAAAGGAATTGGAAAGAAGATTCGGGGAAGAGTACAGAACATATAAAGAAAAAACTCCATTCCTTATTCCCAAATTGTGGAGGAGACCTTGAGAAAGGCAGTTGTGAAAAGAACGACGCAGGAGACCAGTGTAGAAATTTCTATCAACCTTGACGGAACTGGTAATTACGAAATCAAAACGGATGTTCCCTTTTTAACCCACATGCTGGAACTCTTTTCCAGACATGCTCTTTTTGACTTAAAAGTCAAAGCTACCGGTGATGTTGATGTTGACTATCACCACCTTGTGGAGGACGTAGGGATAGTTCTTGGAGAGGCAGTCAGGAAAGCCATTGGCGATAAAAAGGGAATTAATCGTTACGGTTTCTTTACTCTTCCCATGGACGAAACACTCGTGTCAGTGGCGATTGATCTTTCTGGAAGACCTTACTTTGTTTATAAGGGTTTTCCAGAGATGGTTACTTTGATGGGAATAGAGTTTGACCTCTTCAGAGAGTTCTGGAAATCCTTTGCTTTTTCCTTAGAGTGTAATCTTCACATAAACTGCCATTACGGTTTAAACCTTCATCACATGGCTGAAGGAACGTTTAAGTGCGTTGCAAGAGCTTTGAGAATGGCAGTCAAAATTAATGAGAGAGAGAAAGGAGTTCCATCAACAAAAGGGGAATTGTAGAGGAGAATTAACCATGAGTGACGAGGTTTTAGAGAAGTTAAAAGAATTAAGAGCGGTTTTAAGAAAAAAGTTTGGAGTTAAAGAATTACTTCTATTTGGTTCGTTTGCAAGGTTTGAAGCAACTGAAAAGAGTGATATTGATCTTATTGTCGAGTTCGAAAAAGAATATGAAACTTTCAGGAACTATATGGCATTAAAGGAGTTCCTTGAAAAAAACTTACAAAGACCTGTAGATTTAATTGTTAAAAGTGCTCTGAAATCATACTTAAAGGAAACAATAGAAAAAGAGGTAATCAGTGTCTAAGCGTTCCTTGAAGGTTTATTTATTGGATATTCTTGATGAAATAGAACGTATTGAAAGATTTTTCTCTTCCATAACTTCAGAAATTGAACTGCAAAAAAGTGAACTTGTTTTCTATGCAACTCTAAAATCTCTTGAAAATATCGGAGAAGCTGTTAAGCATATTCCTGAAGGAATTAAAAATTCTTATCAGCAGATTCCCTGGAAGCAGATAATTGCCTTTAGAAATATTCTTGTCCATGAATATTTTGGAATCTCTTTCTCGATTGTTTATGATATTGTGGTCAATGAGCTTCCAGAACTAAAAAAAGTCATAAATGAGATTCTAGAGAAGGAGGTAGCCAATGAACATTGAGCGCTCAAGAGCTCTTTTTGAAGAGGCAAAGAAATACATCCCTGGAGGAGTGAACAGTCCTGTAAGGGCTTTTAAATCCGTTGGAGACACTCCAAGATTCATTGCAAAGGCTAAGGGATCTCACATCTGGGACGTTGATGGAAATGAATACGTCGATTATGTATGCTCATGGGGTCCAATGATTCTGGGACACGCTCATCCTGAAGTTATAAAGGCTATTCAGGAACAGGCTGAAAAAGGAACAAGTTATGGAGCCCCAACAGAGTTAGAAGTCAAGCTTGCAAAGATGATTGTTGAATTAGTCCCATCCGTCGAAAAGGTGAGAATGGTCAACTCCGGAACTGAAGCTACAATGTCTGCAATAAGGCTCGCAAGAGGTTATACAGGTAGAAACAAAGTCATCAAGTTTGAAGGTGGTTACCACGGTCACGTTGATGCTCTCCTTGTAAAGGCTGGATCTGGACTTACAACTTTTGGTGTTCCAACAAGTCCAGGAATTCCTGAGGATTTCGCCAAACACACGATAACTGTACCGTTTAACGATATTGATGCTCTCAAAAAGGTAATCGACGAAGTTGGAAACGATGTTGCAGCAGTTATCATGGAACCTGTTATGGCAAATGCAGGTCTCATTATTCCTGAACCCGGATTCCTTGAGAAGGTCAGGGAACTGACTGCTGAAAAGGGAATCGTTCTCATATTTGACGAGGTTATTACAGGTTTCAGGCTTTCCCCCGGAGGAGCTCAGGAGTACTTCGGAATAACTCCAGACCTTTCTTGCTTTGGAAAGATTATCGGTGGTGGACTTCCAGTCGGTGCTTTTGGTGGAAAGGCAGAGATAATGAACTACCTTGCTCCAGAAGGCCCTGTATATCAGGCAGGAACACTTTCAGGTAATCCACTTGCAATGGTTGCAGGAATAAAGACTCTGGAACTCCTACAGCAGCCTGGAGTCTATGAAAATCTGAGAGAGAAAACAGACAAGCTTGCAGAAGGCTTAAGAGAAGCTGCAAGAGCTGCCGGAATTGAGGATAAACTTTGCTTCAAGAAGATTGAAAGTATCTCCATTGTTTACTTTACAAATAAAGACGTTAAGAACTATCAGGATGCATTGACTTCCAATACAAAAAGCTATGCCAGGTTCTTCAGGAAGATGCTTGAACAGGGAATCTACTTTGCACCTTCACAATTTGAAGTTGCCTTTATGTCCACAGCCCATACAGATGAAGACATAGAGAAGACTGTAAAAGCCGCTGAGGTTGCATTTAAAGAGGTAGCTGATTTACTTTAAGAGGAAAAGTGTGAATTGGAAAGAAGCGTTTCAGGAAGTAGGAAAGCAACTTCTTAACGTTGCTGTTGCAGGACTGGTTTTTGCGCTGTTACAACCTATTGTTCATCGTGAATTAACTATAAATCTTATAGTTGTGGCTGCTTTGTGGTACTTCCTTTTTACATTAATAGGAGTTCTTTTTATTGCTATTGGAGGGAAAAATGGAGGATAACGTTGTTAGGTATTTACTTCTTCTTATGTTTGGTGTTCTCATTTCGGCTTCTATAATAGGGGCATTCCTCCTTTTTATGGACAGAAGGGAAAAACATGGGTAAGCTTAGAGAATACTTAGAAAAGACTTCCTACATGATGGTGGGGGTGCAGTTCGCCCTCGCCGTCATTATTGGGCTTGCGATTGGTTACTACCTTGACCAAAAGTTTAACACTTTCCCTTGGCTAACGCTT
>CAJXJV010000087.1 GCA_913055135.1 uncultured Desulfurobacterium sp.
TATTCCCTTTTTTGCCCTTTCAATGTACTCTTTAACTTTAAGCTGAGAGAGTCTTGATTTTCTCAGCTTTTCGAATTTTATACCACCATCAAACAGGTTAAGGGATGCCTGAAATCCAAAACCCAGCTGGAATTTTCCTTATCCCATGGAACCTTGTCGTCTGCCATAAAGTATTCGCCAAAAGCACCAAAGTTCGGAAGGAAATCGGATTTTGCAAGCCTTTCCATATCCTTTGTCTGGGAAAGTCTCACCTTTAACTCTTTCAATTCCGGTCTGTTCCTCAGGGCGGTCTCAATGAGTTTATCAAGTTCAAACTGGAATTTTCTGTAGGTCAGATCACCATCAACATCTACTGGATGGGATGGTGGCAATCCCATTGCAATATTAAGAGCTCTCTTTGCTATTTCATAGTTACTCTTCGCCTTTACAAGGTTTTCTTTCATCTGCTCAAGATAAACCTTAGCCCTCAGATAATCGGACTTTAAACCAAATCCAGCTTTATAGACAACTTCCGCATCCTTCAGATGTTTCTCAGCATCTCTCACAGCAAGCTGAGCAGTTTCAACAAAAGCTCTTGCGGTCAAAACATTGTAGTAGGCACTGACAACGTCAAAAACCACTCTTTCGGTATCTTTTTTAAGCTGTTTCTCTGTTGCCTTTACCTCTTTTTCGCTAAGATCAATTGCTATTCTTAACTTTCCTCCCAGCCATATAGGAACAGTTGTCCTTACGCCTGTTTTAAAGAGCTGATATTTTCCAGGGTCGTTAAAGTTAGTCCCCCTCATGTCCAATTTGTGAACTTCCATCCTGTTCATTATGGCATAAGGAGGGTCTGTTGTCTTGTTGTACTCAGAGTAAATGTCCACAGTTGGAAGAAGACGGAGTTTAGAAATCTTCAAATCGGATTCTTTTTCCTTCAGTTCATATTTCTTTGCAAGGAGTAGATTGTTCTTCTCAAGAGCTGTCTTTACAGCCTCATCAAGGGTAATTCCATAAGCACTACCTGTCAGAAACAGAGAAAGGGCTATCAATTTTAATTTCATCCTATCAACCCCATTAATTCGAATATTGTGATTAATTTATATTGGCTTTTATCCTGTATGTCAAGAAAGTTTAACAAGTTTCAATTGTCCAAAAAGGACAAATTTCCTGTTTATCAATCCAATAGCTCCCGCAATATCCGGTATAGATTTGCACCTCTCTACAAATTCGTTTTCTACTCTACTGTTTCCAAGAAAGGTGGCAAGACAATCTGAAACTATCGGATTCTTCGCCAGCACAGTTGCTATCTGAGTATATCCAAAACTCAACGAATGCCCAATTCTGCTTGACGAACTACAGAGTCCCCATTCTCCTGGTGGAATCTCTATTCCAAGTTTTCCATCCAACTTAGGATCTCCAACTATAAGAGCTGACGTCATAGGTTCTGAAGATGAAACAAAAACATCTCCGCCGTTTTCTATTATAAATTGAGAAAATCCAGAGTCCTTAAGTTTTTCACCAATGAACCTGTTTATCGCCCCGGCAACGCCAGCCATTGGTCCAACGCCAACCTTTTCCGAAGCAATAGCCATCTCCCTTACTATTGCAGGAGCCAGAATGTCAACAACTACGGGTTCAAGAGATTTTAAAAACTCAGGATGTTTTTCTCCGTAGGAAAGGATCTGCGCCCTGAGAGAAATCAGATAATCGGTTAGAGTTTTCTTCAGAAATTCCAGATCCTCTACTTCCCTTTGTGGAACAGAGATCCAGACATCACTCTCCCCGGCTATAAGTTCAAAGGAGATAAATCCTCTTTTCCTTATTAGCTCTCTATAAAAACGTTTCTCAGGTTTTGGTCTCTTCAACATTACATTTCTTCTATTAACCTCGAAATTTCAACAGACCTTTTATAAGCTTCTTCAACAGCCTTTATAAAAGCATAACGGGTTCTGTTTTCCTCAAGGGCAGAAAGTCCTGCAATCGTTGTACCTGCTGGAGATGTAACCTTATCCTTTAAAACTTCCGGATGTTCTCCCGCTTTCACCATTTCGGCAGAGCCAACAATCGTCTCAACTGCCAATTTAACTGCCGTCTCTCTTGGAAGTCCTGCCTTCACCCCTCCATCGGACAGTGCCTCTATAACTAAGAAAATAAATGCTGGACCACTTCCAGAGAGAGCTGTTACTCCATCAAAGAGCTTCTCATCTACATCAACAACTTCCGAACAGGTTGATAAAAGCTCCTTTACAAGCTTTATATCCTTATCCAGAAGTCTGAAGTTGTGACAGAAAGCAGTTACACCTTTTCTTATCTTTACAAGTATATTAGGCATTATTCTCACTATCTTTTTATCATCCCCTATAATTTCCTCTATTTTCCTGATTGGATATCCGGCAGCCATTGAAACGATAACCTGAACTGGTGTAATGGTTTCAGTTATCTCTCTCAAAACGGAAGTCATTACCTGAGGTTTAACTGCAAGAAAAACGATGTCAGAGTTTACAACAACCTGAACATTACTGTTAAAGGTTTTAATACCATACTTCTCCTCTAAATATTTCAATCTTTCTCCATTAATATCAGAAACGGAAATCTGGTCTGGCAGTAGAAATTCACCATTTACAAAGGCATCAATAAACGCCTCCGCCATATTACCGCCACCTATGAATCCTACTCTCACATTCATTTTCCACCTCTCAAAAACGTTGTGCAATCCCGTAAATTTGCCTATATTATAGTTTACCCTTCCAATTTTGCCACAAAGCCCGGGTGGCGGAACTGGCAGACGCGAGGGACTCAAAATCCCTTGGGCGCAAGCCCGTGCGGGTTCGATTCCCGCCCCGGGCACCATCTAAACCGTTGAGTATCCCTGAAACATCCCAGGTTTCAAAAAATGGTTCTTTCTATAAAGCTCTAAGAATTTTGATGCTTTCTCAAACGCTTCAGAGATAGAATTCCCTTTTGCTAAGAAAGAAAGAAGTGCAGAAGAAAAAGCACATCCAGTTCCCCTCACAACAAGGTTATCCTTTTCATGCCTTATTCTGCTTAGTATTTCACCATTTTTAATAAGTTGATCTTCAACGTAACTCCCTGATTTAACACCTTTTAGAACTATGTATCCTTCGAAATCTTCCAATAGAGATTTTAGAATCTCGTATTCATTCTCGTTTGGAGTTACTACAGTTGATGCAGAAATTAAGGGATCAACAACTTCTTTTTCTTCAATAAATACTTTCCCAAATGTTGGAGAGAGAACAGGGTCAAAAACCACAGGAACGCTCAGAGTTGAAATGATCTCAGCTATCTTCTCGTTTGTTTTTCTTTCTACATGGGGAATTCCAAGCTTTACACCTTTTACAGCTATCTCTTCAAGAGTAAGTTCAAGTTGCTTCAATATCAGAGCTCCATCCTCAAAACGAAAAGCTTTTACCCCTTTGGTGTTTTGCGCAGTGTTTACTGTTATTACAGCTGTTCCGTAAAATCCGAAGTGGTTGAAAGTCCTGATATCTCTCAGTATTCCTGCACCACCTGTTGGATCAAAGCCTGCAATGGTCAACAGAAAATCAGTCATACAATTTCTCCTGCAACTTTAGTATTATTAAATGGCTCAATTTTCACCAATTTCTGGAGGAGAAGCAATGAAATACAAATTTAAAGATATAGAGAATAAGTGGCAGAGGATATGGAAAGAAAAAGGAGTTTTTAAATCAAAACCTGAAGAAGGAAAAGAAAAGTACTACGTTCTTGAAATGTTTCCCTATCCTTCCGGTCGTATTCACATGGGACACGTGAGAAACTACTCTATCGGAGATGTAATTGCCAGATTTAAGAAAATGTTTGGCTATAACGTTATTCATCCAATGGGATGGGACTCCTTTGGTCTGCCTGCTGAAAACGCTGCGATAAAAAGTGGTGTTCATCCAAGAGAGTGGACTCTTAGCAACATAGACTACATGAAAAAAGAGCTCAAAAAACTTGGTTTTTCTTACGACTGGGACAGAGAAGTAACCACCTGTCTGCCTGACTACTACAGGTGGAACCAGTGGATATTCCTGAAGATGCTTGAAAAAGGAATTGCCTACAGAGCAAAAGCTTCTGTTAACTGGTGTCCTTCCTGTTTGACAGTTCTGGCAAACGAGCAGGTCGATGAAGAAGGCAGGTGCTGGAGATGTGGCAGCTTGGTTGAACAGAAAGAGATAGATAGCTGGTTCTTGAAGATTACAGATTATGCCGAAGAGCTTTTAAAAGACCTTGAGCTCCTTAAAGGTCACTGGCCTGACCCTGTCATAACGATGCAGAAGAACTGGATAGGAAAAAGCATCGGTGCAAAGGTAAAGTTTGAAACAGAGAGTGGCAAAACTATCGAAGTTTTTACAACAAGACCTGATACCCTCTTTGGAGTTACATACATCGTCCTTGCTCCTGAACATCCTCTCACTTTAGAGCTTTCTAAAGGAACAGAACAGGAAGAAGCAGTTAAGACCTTCATCGAAAAGATGAAAAAGACAGAGAAGAGAAAGAGAACAACAGGAGATCTTGAAAAAGAAGGTGTTTTCATTGGAGTTTATGCAATCCATCCCCTTACTGGAGAGAAAATTCCTGTCTATACGGCAAACTTTGTCCTGATGGATTATGGAACTGGTGCAGTCATGTCTGTTCCTGCCCATGACCAGAGGGACTTTGAATTTGCAAAGAAGTATGGACTTCCAATAAAAGTTGTTATCACTCCTGAAGGTGAAGAGTTAAAAGCTGAAGAACTACAGGAAGCCTACACAGAGATAGGAGTCCTTGTCAATTCCGGAAAGTTCTCTGGAATGAAGAGTGAAGAGGCAAAAATAGCAATAACCGAGGAGCTCGAAAAACTTGGAAAAGGGGAAAAAGCCGTCCAGTATAGGCTCAGAGACTGGAACATTTCGAGGCAGAGATACTGGGGTACACCAATCCCCGTTATCCACTGTCCAGAGTGTGGAATCGTTCCAGTCCCAGAGGATGAGCTTCCCGTCAAACTTCCGGAGGATGCTCCACTGACAGGAGAGGGAAGATCCCCACTTGAAAGGGTTCCGGAATTTATCAACGTAAAATGTCCAAAGTGTGGCAGAGACGCCAAAAGAGACCCAGACACAATGGATACATTTGTTGACTCCTCCTGGTACTTCCTTCGCTACTGTTCACCTGAGGAGGAAAAGCTTCCATTCAACCCTGAAGATGCTTCATACTGGATGGTTGTTGACCAGTACATAGGTGGAATTGAACATGCCGTTCTCCACCTTCTCTATTCAAGATTCTTCACAAAGGTTTTGAGAGACCTTGGACTCTTCAAGGCGGAAGAGAATCACAGACAGTACAAATTCTTCAAAGCTGGAGAACCGTTCCAGAACCTTCTGACTCAGGGAATGGTCTGTAAAAGGTGGGTCAGTGTTAAAAATCTTCTGAAAGCCTTCAATCTTGACGAAACAAGTCCCGTATCAGCCCTCATAAAAGCCCTTACAGGAAAAGATGTCGAAAACAGCGAAACAGTTGGCTCTCTCATGAGAAAGCACCATATAACAATTGGAGACAACGCTGTTCTACTTCTTGGAGTAGATGAAATCAGGAAGTTTATCGACAACTTAGATGAGCTGCTCTCTGAACTTGAAAAGAAGTACGGTGAAGTTTCAAAAATGAGTAAATCGAAGCTCAACGTTGTTGACCCTGATGAGATGATAGAAAAGTACGGAGCTGATGCTACAAGGCTTTACGTTCTCTTTGCTGCACCTCCCGAAAGTGAGTTTGAATGGAAAACAGAAGGAATTGAAGGAGCTTACAGATTCTTAAGACGTGTATTCCAGTTTGTTGCTGAAAATAGAGAGCTTTTTGACCAGGAAATCGAAGGAGAACCTTCAAAGGGCGGGAAGGAGCTCCGCAGGAAAGTTCATCAGACTCTGAAAAAAGTTACAGATGAGCTCCAGGAAAGGTTCAAGTTCAACACCGCAATAGCAGCAATCAT
>CAJXJV010000088.1 GCA_913055135.1 uncultured Desulfurobacterium sp.
AACACGTTGCCAAAAGGTATTAAATTAAAGTATCACCACAGGTATAAGTTTGTGGTTGATTCCATAGATGAAAAGAAAAGGAGAGTGATTCTGAAATGGCAGGGAGAACGCCGGAAATAAAGAACAAGAAAGCTTATTACGATTACGAAATATTAGAGAAGTACGAAGCAGGAATAGAACTCAAGGGAACAGAGGTTAAATCTTTAAGAGAAGGAAAGGCAAACCTGAGAGATTCTTTTGTGAGAATAGAGAATGGAGAGGCTTTTCTCTTCAATGCCTACATTGCTCCTTATACCCATGGAAATCTCTTTAATCATGAACCAACGAGAAAGAGAAAACTTCTTCTTCACAAATCCGAAATTAAAAGACTTTTTGGAAAAACACAGGAAAAGGGTCTAACAATAGTTCCTTTAAGAATGTACTTTAACAGTAGAGGAAAAGTTAAGGTTGAAATAGCTCTTGTTAGAGGTAAGAAGAAGTACGATAAGAGAGAAACAATAAAAAGAAGGGAGCTTGAAAGAGAAGCTCGAAAGGCAATGAAATACTACGGGTAAGTTTTGGTTTGCTAATTTTCCACATTCGCCCTAAATTTAACCCAGGCGGTTAGAAGCTGTCTGTGTTCATCGCACTCATACTTCTTTTTACGAGCGGTTCTTCGGAACCGCTCCTTTTTATTTAATCCGATTCGAGGTTTACCATGGAAGAAAGAATTAAAGAAATTGTGGATAGAGTAAGAGAACTTCTTTTGCCAATTTTAGAAGAAGGTGGTTTTGAACTTGTTGATGTGGAATTTGTTAGAGAACCTGTTGGTTGGGTTTTGAGGATATATGCAGACAGACCCGAGGGAGGTATTACTATTTCAGATTGTCAGTGGATTAGTGAAAGGATAGGAACGCTCTTAGATGTTGAAGATCTAATTCCTCATGCCTACAACCTTGAGGTTTCTTCTCCAGGGCTTGATAGACCTCTTAAAACCCGGAGAGATTTTGAGAGACACGTTGGTGTTGTGGTAAAGATAAAAACCTATGAACCTATGGATAATCAGAGGAACTTCAAAGGGGAGATTGTTTCTACTTCGGAAGAGGGAGTAACTATTCACGATGTTTCAAGGAACGCGGACGTAGAGATACCCTATGGAAACATTAAAAGTGCGAGAGTGGATGTGGATTCTCTTTTCGACAAGTAAATAAGGAGGATAGCTTATGGAAAGTCTTGGTAAAACTATAGAGATGCTCTGTAGAGAGAAAGGCATCTCCAAAGAGGATGTTATTGAAGCTGTGAAGATAGGAATTGTTAATGCTGCGAGAAAAGCTGGGTATAAAGGTCAGCTTGTAGTTAAGATAGATGAAGACGGTAGGGATTTTGGCATATTTCAGGAAAAAACGGTGGTAGAACAGGTTAAAGATCCTGATTACGAGATTTCTCTTGAAGAAGCGAAACAGCTCTTTGGAGAGGATGTAAAGGTTGGAGAGAAAGTTTTAGTTGAAATAAAAACTGAGGAGCTTGGTCGTATTGCAGCAAAGGCTGCTGCCCAGGTGATTCATGAGAAGATCTCCGATGCAGAGAGAAGGGCTCTCTTCGATTACTTTAAAGAGAAAATAGGGGACGTAATTTCGGGAACTGTTAAGGAGATTAAGAGAAACAAAGACATTGTTTTAGATCTTGGAAGGGTTGTTGGGGTTCTTCCGAAAGAGGAACAGATACCAAAGGAGAGATACAAAATAGGAGACAGGGTAAGGGCATATATCTACGATGTTGTTTTTGATTACAAGCGTTACAACAGGAGAAAGCCATCCAGAATAGATGATTACCCACCACCTTATGTCATCCTCTCAAGAACTCATCCAAAGTTCTTAAAACGGCTTATGGAGATTGAAATTCCAGAAGTTGCAGATGGACTTGTTGAGATAAAGGCAGTGGCAAGGGAGCCAGGAGTAAGGGCGAAAGTTGCAGTGGATGCCAAGGAAGATTTCATCGATCCCGTTGGAGCCTGTATAGGTGTTAAGGGAAGTAGGATTCTTCCGATTTCGAGAGAGCTTTCTGGAGAGAAGATAGAAATAATCAGATGGACAGATGACGTTGCAGAGTTGGTTGCAAGAGCTCTTTCTCCAGCCAAGGTTCTTCATTCAGAAGCTTACGAAGATGAGAATGGAGAATTGAGGGTGGAAGTTGTTGTTCCTGACGACCAGCTTTCCCTTGCCATTGGGAAACACGGAGTAAATGCAAGGCTTGCCTCAAAGCTCGTTGGGCAGATTGTCGGAATAGATATAATTAAAGAGAGTGACTACAGGAAGCTTGAAGAGCTGGAGGCGATGGAAGAAGAGGAATGAGAACCTGTGCAGGATGTAGAGTGAAGGAAGAAAATGAGGATTTCATAAGATATGTCGAGTTCGAAGGAAAGCCCCTGCCTGATGTGGCGAGAAAGCTGCCGGGTAGGGGCTTTAATGTTTGTCCCGATTTCGAGTGTATAAAAACCTTTGTGAAGAGGTATTTTAAGGGGAAAGTTTCTCCAGAAGATGTTTTCCAATATACATTAGAATCACTGAAAAGTTACTTTCTTCATCTTCTCTCTCTCTCCCACAAGACAGGAGTTACTGTTGTCGGTCAGGATAACATTAGACCTCTTGGAGATAGAGAGGGAACACTTATTTTGGCTTCAGATTTGAGTGAAAAAACAAAAGAGAGGTTGATAAAGCCTTCCTATCTTGTTGTGGATAATATCTTTACTTCTGAAGAGATAGGAAATGCATTGAGAAAAGAGAGAATGGCAGGAGCTGTTTTTGTTGAGAATGCCGGTATAGGAAGAAAACTGTTAAAAGCAGGAAAAAAACTTGTAATGCTTGTTAATTCGAGGAAGTAAAATGAGAGATATCCTTGCTTTTGGTAGTGTTGTCATTGATAATGTCCTTGTTGTTAATAGGTTTGCTGCTGTTAATGAAACTGTTCTGGCAAAGAAGTACAGATATACCTACGGTGGAGCTGGAGCAAATGTAGCCGTCGCGGCTGCAAGACTTGGCGCTAAGAGCGGTATCTTTGCAGTTTCAGGTTACGATTTTGAAAAGATAAACTATAAGAAGTGTTTAAAAGAGCAGGGGGTTGATATAAGGGGGGTAATCGGAGCAAAAGAGTTTCCAATGCCAAGGAGCTTTATCATCAGTAGGGAAAAGAGTGATGATCAGATGCTTTATTACTATGAAAACAAAAACGGAACATCGAGACTGCTCTTTGAACACGAATTTCTTGCTTCAGAACTTGCCAGAGAATACGAAATACTCCACTTTTCAACAGGTCATTTTGAGTTTTACTACCACTTTCTGAAACGTAATAAACTGAAAAACGTGATAAGCTTTGATCCAGGACAGGAAACTTTTACCTATCCCCATAGGGTTACCAGACTTCTTAAATATACCAATCTTCTTTTTATGAATAATCATGAAGCTAAAAGGATAAAGGAAATATTAAAGCTGAAGAGTATAAGAGAAGTCAAAGGTCCAAAGCTGATGTGTGTTTCCCTTGGAGCTCAGGGGTCAATAATCATTTACAACGGTCGAACCTATCGTATTTCTGCTGTTAAACCTTCGAGACTTGTTGATCCGACTGGGGCTGGGGACTCTCACAGGGCAGGTTTTCTTGTAGCTCTTTTGAAAGGTTATGATTTTCTTACTGCTGGAAGAATAGCTTCAACTGTAGCTTCCTTCACTATCGAGGCTGAAGGAGCTCAAACAAGCCTTCCAACGTGGGAGAAAGTTGTAAGACGTTACGAACATTTCTTTAAAGAGAAATTTCCCCAGCCTCAGACTACCTGGGAAGAGACTAAAAAGTTCCTTCTAAGCTAAACTTTCCTGCCGAAACCTCCTCCGCCAGGAGTTTCTATTCGCAAAACATCTCCTTTTGAAAGTTTTTCCGTAAACTTGCCATCTTTTCTAATTTTCTCTCCATTTCTGATAATCCAGTTCTCTCCGGTTTTTCCCGGTTCACCGCCAAAGAGTCCATAGGGTGGAACTCTTCTTCTTTCGGAGATGACCGTTACTTCAACATCTGTCAGGAATTTAAACTCCCTTACGATTCCATCTCCTCCTTTGAAAAGTCCGTCTCCTCCAGAATTCCTTCTCACGGAGTATTCAGTAACCAGAAATGGGTAGGCAAACTCAAGGGCTTCAACAGGGGTATTCAGTGTATTTGTCATGTGGGAATGGATTGCGCTTTCTCCGTCACCTTTAGCAGAAGCTCCCATTCCGCCGCCGATTGTTTCATAGTAGGTAAAAGGAGTTCCCGTTTCTGGATTAAATCCACCGATTGTTACGTTGTTCATTGTTCCCTGACTTGCAGCGGGAATAAAGTCTGGAAGAGCTTCAGAGAGAGCTCCCAGCAGGACATCAACAATCCTCTGTGAGGTCTCAACGTTTCCCGCAGAAACAGCGGCAGGGAATCTGGCATCAACAACTGTTCCCTCTTTTGTAATTACTTCAATGGGAGCTAAACAGCCAGCATTTGTTGGGATATTCTCCTTAACAAGACACCTGAAAACGTAGAGAACTGCTGAAAGGGTTATTGCTTTTACGCTGTTGATGCTTCCTTCAACCTGAAAGTCAGAATCAGAAAAATCAACAACAGCTCTGTCTCCATTTATGGTTAGCTTTACTTTTATTTTTATGTCACTGTTTCCTGAACCGTCATCTTCCATGAAGTCCTCAAATTCATAAACGCCATCTGGAATTGACTTTATAGTCTCTCTCATAATTCTTTCTGAGTAGTCAATCAGAGCTCTGCTGTAACCTTTAACAGTTTCTAAAGAGTATTTTTCTATAAGCTCTTTTAATCTCTTTATTCCTACCCTATTTGCCATAATCTGGGCGGCAAAGTCCCCTTCTCTCTCTTCAGGAGTCCTGACGTTAGCTTTTATGAAATCGAGGAGTTTTTCATCGATTTTTCCATTTTCAACAATTTTTACTGGAGGAATTATCAATCCTTCCTGAAAAATGGAGTTTGAAAGGGGCATTGAACCGGGAGAAATTCCTCCAATGTCTGCATGATGAGCTCTGTTTGCAACGTAAAAGGCTGGTTTATCTCCACCGGCATAGACAGGAGCAACAATTGTAATATCGGGCAGGTGTGTTCCTCCCCTGAAAGGATCATTAAGAATTGCCATGTCTCCTTCTTTTAGTTCTAAACTCTCAATAACTGACTTGACCGACAGGGGCATTGAGCCAAGGTGGACAGGGATATGGGCAGCCTGGGCTACCATTTCTCCATCTTCATCAAAAATGGCACAGGAAAAGTCTTTTCTCTCCTTTATGTTGGGGGAAAACGAAGTCCTCTGGAGGACAACACCCATCTCTTCAGCAATAGAAGAAAACCTATTTTTGAATATCTCAAGAAGTATTGGATTTACGTTCTGCAATTTGTTTTCCTCCGAAAAAACTTACAGGGATGTTACATATTTTCTATGTCCGTACCTGATGAGTAAAGCTGTACCTCCTGCAAGGTAAAATCCCTCAGTAATTCCAGATTTTACAAGCCTCTCTAAAACTTCTCTCTGTTTTTCTTTCAATCTCTTCATTGGAAATCCCTAAGATAATCTTCCAGAAGTTTCTGTTGACACTATTAAACAGGTTATAATGTTTTAGAAAAACCTCTTTTAAGTAGTCTCTTTTATAATCCTGAAGAACTTTCTTCGGATGATCGTACATCATCCTTCTTGCTACAAGTACACTTTTAGTTCTATTTTTATCCCACGAATACTTTAATTCCTCACCAATTAGCTTTTCATTTTCTGCTGCAGAAGTTCCCAACCTTATTTTCCTCCAATGGTTTAAATCTTAATCTATCTTTCCCTTTTAAAAATGACAACAATGGTAATGGAGAAAGTTCAGATTTCAATGATTAAATTTTTGTACTCATCCACAAAAGCCTTTGCAAAAGGCGGAATT
>CAJXJV010000089.1 GCA_913055135.1 uncultured Desulfurobacterium sp.
TTCCCTTTTCACCGAAAGTCCCAGGGGGAGAGTATCCCGGTATATGTCCAAGAAAGAAGTGGGTAAAGAAGTGAATTGCCTTTATGAAAGCAACTGCAAAAAGCCCTGAGAAAATGCCTATCACAACAGAGATAAGAAGTATTCTCCTGAACTGAAACGCTCTTTTTAACAACTTTACCCTCCAGGGGGGAAGGTAATTATACAGTAATTACTGTAGAGAGTTACTACATTAAAAATTTATTACCCAATCAAGTGTTACAGTTTTCCAAATTCCTGGACAGAATCCTGTTGTGAGACAATTTTCCAGCATATATTTTATTGAAGCATAAAAACCCTTAACAGGGAGGAATGAATGAACTGGAATACACTGAAGACCACGATACTGCTGGGTCTTCTTACAGGAATACTTCTTGCGTTTGGTAAGCTCCTTGGTGGCAACGTCGGGATGGTCTTTGCTCTGATTATGGCAGCTCTGATGAACTTTGGAAGCTGGTACTACTCAGATAAAATTGTCCTCTCCATGTACGGTGTAAGGCTTCTTGAGAAAGAGGAAGCCCCTGTTCTCCACGAAATAGTTGAAAGACTCGCAAAGAATGCTGGAATTCCTAAACCAAAGGTTGGTATTGCTCCAATGGACATTCCAAACGCTTTCGCTACAGGTAGAAACCCTGAGAACGGTGTTGATGTTGTAACTCCAAGGATTGTAGAACTCCTCGATCAGGATGAACTGGAAGGTGTTCTTGCCCATGAAATAGCTCACATAAAGAACAGAGACACCCTCATTCAGGCAGTTGCTGCAACAATTGCCGGAGCAATTACAATGCTTGCAAACATGGCTCAGTGGTTTTTACTTTTCGGTGGAGCAAGGGGAGAAGACGAGGAAGGAAGTGGATTTGCTGAAATGATAGGTTTAATTCTGGTGATAATCCTTGCTCCTATTGCTGCAGCTTTAATCCAGATGGCGATTTCAAGATCAAGGGAATACAAAGCAGACGAGACCGGTGGAATGATTTCAGGTAAACCAGAAGCCCTTGCAAGTGCACTTAAGAAGTTGGAAGAATACGCAACGAGGGTACCACCAGAAATAGCTAAATCAGAAGTAAACCCTGTAACAAGCCATCTTTTCATTGTTAATCCACTAAAAGGAGATACAATAGCAGCTCTATTTTCTACTCACCCTCCAACAGAAGAGAGAATAAGGAGACTTTTAGAACTTGCTAAGAAACTCTTTGGCAGAATCAGAGAAACTTTCTGGAGATGGTAGTAGAAATTGAAGGATAAATTGAAGTACTTTGCAGATTACATAAAAGGATGTGCTTCAACAAACCTCAAGATTAGATTTGACATTATTTCCATAGCATATTTCTTTGGAAGGTGGATACCCTTTTCTTTTTCCATAGGAATAATAACAGGTTCGATTGCAGCACTGATGGATGTTTTAATAGTTAACATAAATAGATTTCTAACAGAAAACATTATTCTCCTTTTTGTCTATCCGATTCTGATATCTTTTATAGTCGGTTTTGCCATAAAGTCAGACACAAAAGTCGGTGGTCCCGGTATTGGCTATTCCGTGCTTCATTTGAAGACAAAAAATTATATACACTTTAAATCTGCCATTTCAAAATTTGTTACTTCTACTCTTGTTCTTTCCGGTGGTTTTATAGCTGGCAGAGAAGGTCCTTCTTTCTTCCTGGGAGTTGCAATAGGAGAATGGCTCGGAAAAGCTTACGGTTTTGGAAAAAAGTTTAAAAATCTTCTCGGTCTTATAGGAGGTGGAGCATTTACGGGAGCTCTCCTTAAGGCGCCCCTGGGAAGCTCTATTTTTGCAATGGAACTTGAAAACATGTATGACCTTGACTATCGTCCATTTGTGCCAATGATTACAGCCTCAATATCAAGTTATCTGACTTTTTCCTTCTTCAGAGGAGAGCATGCCTTTATCCTCCTGAGTGATGAACCTAAGTGGAACCTTATGAGCATTCCGTACATAGTAATAATGGGTCTCGTTATCTCAACACTTACCTACGTCTATACATTTTTATTCCATACCGGAACATGTTTTTCAAAGTCAATAAGTGCGTTGAAAAGGCCGGATATCGGAACTCTTATTGCAATACCTTTCCTGTTTCTTCTCTACATTGTAACCGGGGATACCGATATTCTTTCGGCACCGGCTCACATGGGTATAGTTTCAAAGCTTGCCCAGGTTCCATTACCAATATGGAAAGATATCCTAATAGTCATTATTACAATGGTGATCACAAGTTTCACACTTGCTTTTGGAATTCCCGGTGGGTTAGTCCTCCCAAATCTTCTAATAGGTGCAGCCATAGGCAATATATTTGGACATTTCTTTCCTCAACAGATAGTTATGTTTACTCTAGCCGGAATGGGTGCAGCACTTGCAGCAGGAGCTAAAACTCCCCTTGCTGCTATTGTAATGATAACAGAGATGAGTCATGCCGACGTTGTTATACCAATGACAGCAGCCGTTATTACAAGCTATATTCACACTTTCGGTTTCAGTCTTTATCTTGGTCAGGAAACAGGAATAAAACCTCTCATGCGAAGTTTTGGAAAAGAAGAATGAAACTTGAAAATAGAAGAATTGTTCTTGGAATAACAGGAAGTATAGCAGCATACAAAGCAATAGAAATTTTAAGAAACCTGCAAAAGGCTGGAGCAGAAGTTAGAGTTGCAATGACTCCTTCTGCATTAAAGTTTGTATCTAAGCTTACACTTCAGACACTTTCTGAATATCCAGTGTACTATGAAGCCATTCCTGAAGACTCCGTAGAGATAAGACACACATCTCTATCTGCCTGGGGAGAACTGTTCATCGTCGCTCCGGCAACAGCAAATACAATTGCAAAAATTGCCTGTGGCATTGCTGATAATCCTGTTACAGACCTTGCACTCTGTTTCGGAAAGGGAATTATCTGCCCTGCAATGAATGTCAGGATGTACGAAAATCCAGTAACTCAGGAAAACCTGAAAAAACTAAAACAACTGGGATATGAAATTGTTGAACCAGGTCGTGGCTTTCTTGCATGCAAAGAAGAAGGAAAAGGAAGACTTGCCGAGGTTGAAGATATTCTGGACGCTGCTTTCTACTGGTTTGTTCCCAAACTGCTAAAAGGTAAAAAAGTTGTTGTAACTGCTGGAGCTACAAGGGAGTACATAGATCCCGTTAGGTTTATCTCAAATCCCTCTTCCGGTAAGATGGGCTTTGCCGTTGCAAAAGCCGCAAGAGGTGCGGGAGCTGAAGTAACGCTGATAACGGGAAAAACCCACCTTAGAACGCCTTACGGTATAAAGAGAATAGATGTTGAAACAGTTGAAGAAATGAAAGAAGCCGTTCTTGAAGCTGTAAAGGATGCCGATATCTACATTTCGGCTGCAGCAATCGGCGATTACAAGCCAGCAAAGAGAGAAGAGAAAAAAATCAAGAAGTCGAAAGAGAAATTAATACTCGAACTTGAAAGAACACCGGACATCTTAAAACTTGTAGGCGAAAGGAAAAGGCGTGGACAGATTATAGTCGGATTTGCAGCAGAGACAGACAATCTTGTAGAAAATGCAAGAGAGAAAATTGAAAAGAAAAACCTTGACGGAATAGTTGCAAATGACATTAAAAAGGGAATATTTGGTAGTGACAAAACGGAAGTTTTCTTTATAACGAGAAAAGAAGTTTCCACCATTTCTGGTTTAAAAGAGGAAGTTGCTCTTGAAGTAATTAAACTTATCTACGAAAACTTCTTTAAAGGAGTGGAGTAAAAAAGATGTTTGGATTCTTTAAGAAAAAACCGAAACTTGAAGATGAACTTAAAAAGAACCCCTACAGAGCAGAAAAATGGCTCGAGCTTGCAGAAAAGGATGAGAGAAAAGCTCCAGAGGCGGTCATAAATGCTCTTATCTATAGCAATGGAGAGCTTTTAGATGCTGTAGTTAAGAAGATAAAGAATCTTGCAATTTTCAGGGAGATTGAGCCATTCATACCAGGAGTTGAGGAAAAGCTTGGTAAAGAGTACGCCTCTTTTCTGACGGGACTCGTTGAAGAGTATAAAAGAAACCTTCAGAAGGCAAGAAACCTCTATGATGTAGCCAGAAACAGTCAGAATCCCGTTCTTTCTTTCCTCTCAAACTACTACATCGCTTCAATCTATACAAAAGAGGAGCTCTATGACTTAGCCTACAAAACACTTAAAGAGATTGAAGGAAAAGTTCCTGAAAACTACAAGCTTGAATTTATGGTTAAAAAGAGAGAACTTGAGGAAAAGCTTGGAATTTCTGGCTCAAAACTATTAAAAAGCTTCAAAGAGGGTTTAAAGAAGACCAGAGACGCTTTAGGTCTTTCTGCGTTTAAAGGTAGGGAAGTGGATGAATCGCTTTTTGAAGAGCTGGAAGAGAAACTTATCCTTGCCGATGTTGGCGTAAATACAACTTTAGAGCTAATAGACTACTTGAGAAATGAAACAAAGAAGAAAAAAATCAAGAGCTCCGACCAGCTTCTGGAGCTCCTCAAAGAGAAACTTAAAAAGATGCTCTCAAAGTGCAGAGGTTCTCTCAATATTTCAGAGAAACCCTCCGTCATCCTCGTTCTTGGCGTTAACGGTGTTGGAAAGACAACAACGATTGGAAAGCTTGCAAAACAGCTAAAAGACAAAGGTCACAGTGTAGTCCTTGCAGCAGCGGATACTTTCAGAGCAGCAGCCATTGAACAGCTTGAAGTCTGGGCTGAAAGGGCAGGAGTGAGAATCATAAAAGGGCAGGAGGGAACAGATCCTGCAGCCGTTGTCTTTGATGCAATACAAAGTGTAAAAGCAAAAGGAGATGATATTCTCATAGTCGATACTGCAGGAAGGCTTCACAATAAAGACAGGTTGATGAAGGAAATTCACAAGATCAAAAAGGTTATTGGAAGGGAGTTTCCAGGACAGCCTGCTGAGATCTTACTGGTACTTGATGCAAACACAGGACAGAATGCAATCTCTCAGGCAAGAGCTTTTAAGGAAATTACAGATGTAACAGGTATAGCTCTCACAAAGCTTGACGGAACAGCAAAAGGTGGAATTGTCATAGCAATCTGCAACGACCTGAAAATACCAATCAAGTTCGTTGGAATCGGTGAGAAAATAGAAGACTTTGTAAAACATGCAGAAGAACTTGAAGGTGAAGTGGAAGGAATAGAGATTAATATATCCTGTCCAAATGTTAAAAAGGGGGGGATTCTTTTTTCTTCAGATCCAGAGATAGTAGAAGTTTTAATTAAAGCAGTAAGAGAAAAGTGGCAGAGATTTCTTTCAGTAAAACTCTCTCCTGTGGGTGCAGTTTTTGAAATAGCAGAAATCTGTGATAAACACAAGGTTGATGCCATAGTAGTTGCAAATACCTATCCCGCTTTAAGTGTAATCAGTTACAGTCCTTTTAAAATTTTGAAAGGAGGACTTTCTGGTCCTGCCATTAAACCACTTACTTTACGATTGGTTTACGAAGTTTCCAAAATGGTAAAAATTCCTGTTATAGGATGCGGAGGTATAACTTCGGGAAAAGATGCTCTGGAATATCTTTTGTGTGGAGCAGTTGCATTTCAAATAGGAACGGCTAATCTTATAGATCCAAGAGCATGTATAAAAATTTTAGAAGAGTTGATGGGATTGAACCATGGCTTATGTAATTAAGGCATTGCCTGTTAATTACAACTTTAGAATTTTTGCGGTAGAGTGTAGAGATGTGATTGAAGAGGTGAGGAAAATTCAGGGACTCAGTCCTGTTGCTTCTGCTGCTCTTGGAAGGGCTCTTGCAGGGGTTGCTCTTCTTTCTGCAGACTTAAAAACAGGAAAAATTCTCATTCAA
>CAJXJV010000090.1 GCA_913055135.1 uncultured Desulfurobacterium sp.
GAAGTTCCCGTCAAAAATTAGAAGCTTTAAAAAGCCCCACAAGGGGGGCTTTGAATTATTCTTCATCACTTTCCTGTCTTGGCTCAACAAGCATAACTATCGCAGTTGGAGCAGCATCTCCCTTCCTGAAATCGTAGTGAAGAAGCCTTGTATATCCTCCGTCTCTATCCGCATACTTTAGAGCAATCTCATTTACAAGTTTGTAAGCTACATCTTTCTTTGTAACAATAGTAAGAACTTCCCTTATAGCCTTTACTTTGTCTTCCTGTTTTGCCTTGTTTATTACTTTATCAGCAAGTCTTCTCAGCTCCTTAGCTCTTGCAACTGTTGTAACAACTTTTCCATGTTCCATAAGATCTGTAACAAGGTTTCTAAGCATCAATAATCTATGCTCAGTAGGTCTTCCAAGTTTCTTCCTTTTTACCCTATGTCTCATTTCTCTCCACCTCCAAGTTCAAATCCGAGAGAAGACAGGAATTTCTCTATCTCTGCTAATGACTTCTTTCCAAGTCCTTTTATCGATTCTAACTCTTTCTTCGAAAGCTTCAACAAATCTTCTACCGTCTTAATTCCGTTTTCTACAAGGATTTTAAGGGCTCTACCCTTTAAACCAGCTTCTTCAAGTGCCTGACTATAGATTTCAGGCTTCTTTTCTTGTTCAACTTCTTCAGCCTGAACAGTAGCAAAAATGGCTTCTACAAGCCTATCCCTAACCATGGAGAAGTGATCTATAAGGATGTTTGCAGCTCTAACAACAGCATCCTTCGGAGTAATGCTGCCATCTGTCCATATTTCCATCGTAAGCCTGTTGTAGTCAGTTCTTCTTCCTACCCTGGTATCCTCAACCCTGAAAGCCACCTTCTTGACAGGCGAAAAGTCAGCGTCAAGAGGAATCCAGCCTATTGTAGAGATATCAAAGATATCCTGAATATCCTCAGATAGAACAAAACCTTTACCTTTATCTATCCTGAGGTGAATCTCTATTTCTGAATTCTCATTATCAAGGGTTGCCAGCTCCTGGTCCGGTGTTAAAAGCTCAACCTGAGATGGAAGTTCAAAGTCCTTCGCATAAACCTTCCCCGGTCCCTTCTTCTTGAGCTCTATGAAAACAGGTCCTTCTCCGTGGAGAACAAACCTGAGTTGCTTAATGTTAAGAACAATCTCTGTAACATCCTCTACAACACCTGGAAGAGTTGCAAATTCGTGATAAGCCCCTTCAAACTTAACAGCCGTTGGAGCAGCACCTTCAATGGAAGAGAGCAGAACCCTTCTGAGAGCATTCCCTACGGTAGTACCGTACCCTTTCTCAAGGGGTTCTACAACAAACCTTCCATAATTCTTTGTATGTTCCTCCCAGATAAACTTATCAGGAGTGATAAATTCAATCATTATTTCCTCCACAAGTTCCGTTAACTATTACTTGGAGTAGAGCTCGACGATCAGGTGCTCCTCAATTGGAATCTCTATCTCGTCCCTTGTTGGTTCAGCTTTTACAACACCCTTGAAGTTTTCAGCATCTAACTCAAGCCAGGAAGGAATACCTCTTCTCTGAGCAAGCTCAATTCCCTCTTTAATTTGCGGAATGTTCCTGCTCTTCTCTCTAACCTCGATAACGTCTCCAGGCTTTACAAAGTAAGATGGTCTATCAACCTTCTTTCCATTTACAAGAATGTGACCATGAACAACAAGCTGCCTCGCATGTCTGTGGGACTTACCAAAACCAAGCCTGTAAACAACGTTATCAAGCCTGCTCTCAAGGAGTTTAAGGAGGTTCTCACCAGTCTGACCCCTCATTCTTTCAGCCATCTGGTAGAAACGCCTGAACTGCTCTTCCCTTATACCGTAGTAGTACTTAACCTTCTGCTTTTCCATAAGCTGACGGCCGTAGTAAGAGATCTTTCTACGGCTACGACCGTGCTGTCCCGGAGGATAAGGTCTTCTATCAAGAACTGATTTGCCTTTCTGGGACTTCTCTTCACCAACGTATATGTTAACACCAAGGCGTCTGGCAATACGCCACTTCGGTCCTGTATATCTTCCCATCGATTACCTCCGTTACACCCTTCTTCTTTTTGGTGGTCTGCATCCATCGTGCGGAATAGGAGTAACATCCTTAATGGCTTTCACATTGAGACCAGTAGCCGCTATCGCTTTAATGGCAGTTTCTCTACCCCCACCGTTACCCTTGATTCTTATCTCAACGTCTTTAACACCATACTCCTTAATAGCCCTTTCAGCCGCCTTTGTTGCAGCAAGCTGAGCCGCATATGGAGTACTTTTTCTTGTTCCTTTAAAACCTACAGTTCCTCCACTTTCCCAGCAAAGAGTATTACCCTCTTTATCTGTAAAAGTAATAATTGTGTTGTTGAAAGTTGTTTGTATATGAGCAATTGCAAAGCCTACAGTCCTCTTCTGCTTTTTCTTACCACCTCTTCTGGGTCTTGCCATTAATAACCTCCTAATTCAAGTTACTCATCACTCGTTTCACTTATTTCTTGGTTGCCTTCTTCTTACCGGCAACTGTTTTCCTTGGTCCTTTCCTTGTTCTGGCGTTCGTTCTCGTTCTCTGCCCCCTAACAGGAAGACCAAGTCTGTGGCGAATACCTCTGTAACAACCAATTTCCATAAGTCTTTTAATATTCATAGCAATCTCTTTTCTGAGATCACCCTCAACCTTATACTCCGTCTCGATGATCTTTCTGATCTTTGCTATCTCCTCTTCAGTAAGATCCTTAACTCTTTTCTCTGGATCGATTCCAGCTTCTTCACAAATTTTGAATCCGCTCTTGATACCTATTCCATAGATGTAAGCAAGAGAATAGGGCACCTTCTTATTATCAGGAATATCTACTCCAGCTATCCTTGCCACCGTCAGCCTCCTTACTTACCCTGTCTTTGTTTGTGTTTTGGATTCTCGCAGATAACTCTTACTACCCCTTTTCTCTTTATAATCTTGCACTTGGGGCAGATTTTCTTTACAGATGGTCTTACCTTCATCTGTTACCTCTCCTTGAAAATTTCGGTTTTTCGTGCCTTCAGCCGCGGTTATTTAAAAGGGACGGTTTAGCCTTTTCTGTAAATAATTCTTCCCCTTGTTAAATCGTACGGACTCAGTTCGACAACCACACGGTCGCCTGGCAGGATCCTAATAAAGTGAACCCTCATTTTTCCGGATGCATGGGCAAGTACCTGATGCCCATTGTCAAGCTCCACCTTAAAATAAGCGTTAGGCAAAGCCTCAACTACTTTACCTTCTACCTGAATTCCTTTTTCCTTTGCCATACTTTCCCCTAAAAGGCTTAACTTAAATTGCGGACATAATTATAGTCCCATCTTCCGTAATAGCAACATCATGCTCAAAATGAGCAGATAGCTTACCATCTTTGGTAACGACAGTCCATTTATCTCTCTTTACTTTTACTTTCCCTGTTCCTTCATTTACCATTGGCTCTATTGCAAACGTCATTCCCGGTTCAAGAGTAATATCTGGATAGCCTTTGTAAACGTAGTTTGTTATCTGAGGTTCCTCATGTAAGGATCTTCCGATTCCGTGACCTGCATAACCACGAGTCACATTAAAACCGTGAGACTCAACATACTTCTGAATGGCTCTCGATATATCGATAAGCTTTCCACCTGCTTTAGCCGCTTCAATACCTTTGTAGAGAGATTCCCTCGTAACATCTATCAACTTTTGTGCAGTCTCACTTATCTTTCCAACTGGAACTGTTACTGCAACATCACCAATCCAGCCATTTACGATAGCACCAAAGTCAAGACTTACAATATCTCCCTCTTTGAAAACTTTCTTCTTTGTAGGAAGTCCGTGAACAACTTCCTCGTTAACGGAAACACAAATTGCACCAGGAAAGCCACCATAACCAAGGAAAGCAGGTTTTACGCCATATTCTTTACAGAGACTTCTTGTAATCCTATCTATATCAAGAGCTGTAATACCGGGAGCTACTTGCTCAGCAACTCTGAGGAGAATTTCCATAGTTGTTGCTGCAGCAGTTCTTAGCCTTGCAATTTCCTCCGGAGTTTTTAGGATTATTCCGTCCTTTGTTTTCCTGAGCGTCTTAACCATTTAGCCCTAAGCTCTCCTCTATTTTCTTCGTTATTTCATCAATTTCACCAACACCGTAGATCTCAGCAAGGATACCCTTTTCAGAGTAGTAATCGATGAGAGGAGCTGTTTGCTTCCTGTAAACTTCGAGTCTATTTCTTATAACTTCTTCAGTATCATCTGCTCTACCACGAGCTAAAAGCCTCTTTACTATCTCCTCATCGTCAACGTTGAGGTAAACAACCTTATCAAGAGGCATGTTAAGTTCGGCAAGCATTTTGTCTAAAGCTTCAGCCTGAGGGAGAGTTCTTGGAAAACCATCAAGGATAAAACCTCTCTCTCTAACATCCGATTGAGAAAGTCTTTCCCTGATAATGCCAATGATTACATCATCTGGAACAAGCTCTCCCTTATCCATATACTCTTTTGCTAACTTTCCAAGCTCTGTTCCCTCTTTTACAGCTGCCCTTAAGATGTCTCCAGTTGATATGTGAGGAACGTTGTACTTTTCTGCAATCCTTACTGCCTGAGTTCCTTTTCCTGCTCCAGGTGGTCCAAGAAAAACTACCTTCATCACATTAACCTCCAGCCCCCAATTTCAGTTTCTTCCTTCTTCTACCTAAGAATCCCTCGTAGGAAATGGAAAGAGCGTATGCTTCCATTCTTCTTAGCGTATCAAGTGCAACACCAACAACAATAAGAATTGCTGTTCCACCGAAATAGAACGGAAGTTGCATCTTCCTGGTAATAATCAACGGAATAATGGCAACTAAAGTAAGAAATACCGCACCGGCAAACGTAAGTCTTGAAACTATCCTATCTAAGTAGTTTGCAGTATCTGTTCCAGCTCTTACCCCGGGAATGAATCCACCGTGCTTGTTGAGGTTTTCAGCTATCTCTTCTGGATTGAAGATTACCGCTGTGTAGAAATAGGTAAAGAAGAAGATTAGAGCACCATAAACAACTAAGTAGAGGGTACTCCCCGGTTGAAGAGCATCATAGATCGCCTGAGCAATGGGGTGGTGGATGAACTTAACAATTGTTGCAGGAAACATTAGAACCGAAGCTGCAAAAATGATAGGAATAACTCCAGCAGGATTTAGTTTTATTGGAAGATAGCTTGTATATTTACCAACAGCCTGTCTTCCAACATTTCTCCTTGCATACTGAAGAGGAACTCTCCTTTCAGCCTCCTGGATATAGACAATGGCTGCAATCATCACAAGGATAATCACAGAAATCCCTATTATCTTGAAGAGAGAAATCTCACCATTCTTAAAAAGAGTAAAAGTAGTGATTACAGCATTTGGGATTCTTGAAGCAATACCTGCAAAAATGAGAATCGACATTCCGTTACCAATACCTTTCTCCGTTATCTTTTCACCAAGCCACATGAGGAATGTTGCACCGGCAGTGAGACAGGTAACACAGACGAAAGTAAACGTAAAGCCAGGATTTGGAACAATGGGAACGCCAGAAGGGCTTTTCATGCTCTCAAGTCCAATGGCAATACCAAGTGCCTGAATAAAAGCAAGAAGTACCGCACCGTAACGGGTGTACTGGTTTATTTTTCTTCTTCCGTACTCTCCTTCCTCTTTCGCAAGTTTCTCAATAGAAGGAATAGCAACAGTAAGAAGCTGCATAATAATGGAAGAACTGATATAAGGCATTACACCAAGAGCAAAAATCGTCAACTTGCTGAGAGCTCCACCGGAGAAAACGTCCATAAAACCGAAGACAGTCCCCTGAGCTCTCTTAAAGAACTCTGAAAGGGCTACAACATCT
>CAJXJV010000091.1 GCA_913055135.1 uncultured Desulfurobacterium sp.
CTTCCATTTATAGAAAGTTGTTGGGCTTATTCCGAAGTATCTACAGGTTTTTCTGACGTTACCTGTTTTCTTGTAGTATTCGATCCATTTGAGTCTTTTTCTGATGTTTCGGTCTTTTGTTAGGTCAAGTTTCTTTTTTATTCTTCTTCCTGTTTTCAGGGTTTCTTTGAACGCTGTATTTATGCTTGATATATGGAGGGATGTTCCTTTGAATCTTTTCAATTGTTTCATCGGTGGACACCTCCTTCCTGTGATTCTCAAATGTTATTGTAAGGTGTCCACCTTCTGTCTGAACTTCAACAGGAGATGAAGAGAGGAGTTGTTTGAACAATTTGCGTAACATCAGCAGGTTATACAAAGTGATAAAATCTACTCGTCAGAATTCCAGCGGCTCTTAGGATGGAAAATTGCTTAGATGGGCAGAAGTTCACCTTGATAGGCTTCTTCACAACTACAGTGAGATAAAAAAACTTTCTAAGAAAAAAAAGATTTTTGCCGTTGTTAAAGCCAACGCTTATGGTCATGGAAGCGTAGAGGTTTCTAAGTTCTTAGAAAAGAACAGTGACGTTTACGGTTTTGCGGTTGCAACTTTTGAAGAAGGAGTAGAGCTCAGAGAGGCAGGAATAGAAAGAGAAATCCTTGTCATGGCCTCCCATCTTGAAGAAGGATACAGGGAAGCTGTCGATTACAATCTGATTCCTGTCATTTTTGATTTTGAGGATTTAAAACTTGTCAAAGAGCTTGGAATTCCTTTCCACATAAAAGTTGATACAGGAATGGGAAGGCTTGGCTTTTTAGAAGATGACCGGGAGAGGTTAATTTTAGAGCTTGATGGTTCAAATGTTGAAGGTGTCATGAGCCACTTCTCTTCAGCTGATGAGGATAAGGAATTTACTCAAAAACAGTTTGAAAAGTTCCTTTTTCTTGCACGTAGAATAGCGCAATTGAAACCAGACATAAAAGTTCACATAGACAACAGTGCAGCTGTTCCAGAGAAGTTTGACTCCATCCTTACCCATTGCAGAGTTGGACTTGCTCTATATGGTTCAAAACCCTATGAGGGCTATTCAGCCGATTTAAGGCAGGTAATGGAAGTAAAAGCTAAGGTCATAAGTGTAAAGGAGCTCCCTGCAGATTTTCCCGTCTCTTACTCCAAAACCTACAGAACTTCAAAAAGGGAAAAAGTTGCAGTGATTAGCTTCGGTTATGCCGATGGTTTGCTAAGAACTCTCTCCAATCGTGGTGAAGTCCTTATAAACGGTATAAGGTGTCCAATAAGGGGAAGAGTCTGCATGGATATGACGGTTGTTTCCGTTGAAAAAGTGGACGTCAAAAAGGGTGATACTGCACTCATCAGTGGAGAGGAATTGACCTTCAACGAAATTGCAGAAAAAGCGGGAACAATTTCCTATGAAATCATGTGTGATATCAGCCCAAGGGTGAAAAGGATCTACTATGAAGGAGTACAGAGTTTACGAGTTTGAAGTGCCGAGAGAAAAGTTTGAGGTAGTGGAAGAACAGCTTTTTTTCCTTAGGACTCTTGGAACAGAAATAGTTTCTGAGGGAGATAGAGTCAGATTCAAAGCCTATTTTGAAGAGGAGATTAATCTGCCTGAGGAGATTTCTATATACCTGATTTCTCAATCTTCCTTACAGGAGAGAAACTGGAACGAGGAATGGAAGAAGTACTTTAAGCCTGTTAAGGTTTCCGAGAGAATCCGGGTGGTTCCATCATGGATGAAAGGGGAATTTCAAGTTCCTGAAGGCTCGGTTCCAATCTATATCTATCCCGGACAGACCTTTGGAACAGGGACTCACGAGACAACAAAACTATCAATGGGGTTTATTGAAAGGGTTCTAAAACAGGGAGATTCCTTTTTAGACGTTGGATGCGGAAGCGGTATCCTTTCGATTCTTGCTAAAAAACTTGGAGCTAAAAAGGTTGTTGGCTGTGATATTCAGAAGGAGGTTATCGAGGAGGTTGCATTCAACAGTGAGCTCAACGAAGTTTCCGGTATAGAAGTCGTTATTGGAAGTATTGAGGATGTTGAAGGCAAATTTGACATTGTTGTTGCAAACATTGAGAAACATCTTTTAGAACCTTTAATTCCAGGAATTGTTAAAAAAGCGAAAGGAACTGTTATCTTTTCTGGAATACTGAAAAGCCAGAAAGATGAATTTGTAAAAACCCTTGAGAGAGCAGGACTTGAACTTCTTGAAGAAGCAGGAGAAAAAGAATGGGTAGCTTTCCTCTGCAGAAAGTAGATCTCCACAGCCATTCCACAGCTTCTGATGGGACGTTTTCTCCACGGGAAGTGGTAAGAAAGTCAAAGGAAAAAGGAATTTACATCTTTTCCCTTACAGATCACGATACTGTTTGTGGGGTCAGAGAAGCTATCGAAGAAGGAAAGAGATTGGGCGTAAAAGTCATTCCCGGTATTGAAGTGACAGCAGATACGTCTTTCCTTGGTGAAGGAAAGATAGAGTTTCACATTTTGGGTTACTACGTTGATATTGACTCTGAACCTTTGAAGGAACTGACTACCTTTTTTCAGGACTCGAGGAAAAAGAGAAATGAAGAACTCCTATCAAAACTTGAGGATCTGGGATACAACATTAGTTACGAAGAAATGGTCTCAGAGTATGGGACAAACTTTGGAAAGCCCAACATAGCAAAAGTCTTGATAGACAGGGGTTACTTTGAAGACAGAGAAGAGGCAATTGATTTCCTTTCTTCTTTAAAAGTCAAAAGAGAAAAGCTTGATTACAGGGAAGTAACCAGGCTTATAGATGAAGCTGGTGGCATAGCAATCATTGCCCATCCGGTTTCTCTCAAACTTTCATACAGGGAGCTCTATTGCTTTTTAAAATGTGCAAAAAATGAAAGAATCTCAGGACTTGAAATATTCCATTACAAACACAGACCAGAAGACGTTTTAACGTTCAGGGAGATGTGCGAAAGTTTAGACCTATACTTCACCGGAGGTTCTGATTTTCACGGCGAGAATAAGCCCTGTATAGAACTTGGATTTATCAACATTACCGTTTCAGATATACATTTCCCCATTTGAATAGAGAGGTCTCATGATGGAGAACTTAGAGAGGCTCATTCAACTTCTCGGGAGATCTCAGTTCGTTTCTGTTCTTACAGGTGCCGGTGTAAGTGCCGAAAGCGGCATTCCTACTTTCAGAGGGAAAGATGGTCTCTGGAACAGATACGACCCCACAGAGCTCGCAACACTTGAAGCTTTTGAAGAAAATCCTTTAATGGTCTGGAAGTGGTACCTCTGGAGAATGAGACTTATAGCGAAGGCAAACCCCAACCATGCTCATACTGCCCTTGCCGAAATGGAAAGCCTATTTCCTGAATTTCTCCTTATAACCCAGAACGTTGATGGACTCCATAGAAGAGCAGGCTCAAAAAGGTTTGTGGAACTCCATGGAAACATCTTTGAAGGAAAGTGCCGATACTGTGGTAAAAGGTACAGCGAGGAGGAGTTTTCCAGGCTGTTTCCTCTTTCAGATAGGGAATTTCTGAAAAGACTCACAGATGAAGAGTTCAAAGAAAGAGTTTTAGAAGGTCTTAAAGAGGAGGACTTACCAAAGTGTCGTTGGTGTGGAAGCTTCATTGGTCCCGGCGTTGTCTGGTTTGGTGAAAGCCTCCCGGAAGATGCTCTTCAAAGAGCTTTCCAGGTAGCAGAGAAAAGTGAAATCTTTTTCTCCGTTGGAACGTCAGCCGTTGTCCAGCCAGCAGCTTCTCTACCAATAGTTGCAAAGAGAAATGGAGCAGTTTTAGTTGAGATAAATCCAGAGGAGACTCCGATATCTTCCTACTGCGACTTCGTTTTTCGGGATTCAGCCTCTAAAACTCTACCATCTATTGTTTCAATGCTAAGAGAACACAGGTAAAACTTGTGCTTACCAAGAGAAAATTCTTTTAAAACATTTCCTTCAGGTTTTTCAGAAAGGAAAAGGGAGTTCTCTGGGGGCTTTGAGGAATAAGGTAACACATTATCCCTATATTTTTCAACGTAAAAACAGAGCTGGAGATACTTTGTCTTTGCATAGAGAGGATAGTCTTTCGTTATTTCTGCTATTTCTTTCGCAACTTCTTTGACCGGTGGATATTTGTAATCTGCTATGGATAGATAGTACGAGCTGTAAAATCCTCTAAGGAGAACCATCAAAAACGCAAAGAGAATTACAATCGGGGTAAAGTCTATCTTCGGGAGAAAGAAGAAGTAAAAGAGATAGGCAAAAATCAGAAAAACGATTGTCTGTTTGAGTATAAAGGATGGGTCATGGGTAGCAACCACTCCAGCAACGATCCCTATCGGAACGAGGAATTCCATTGCAAACTGGAGAATGCTCCTTGCTCTCCTGTGTAAGAAAAACTTCTCTTTCATATAGACCGCAATTGGAATTGCTAAAAGTGGTAAGATAGGCATTGTGTATCTCATCCTTGAACCGGGAAAGAGCCAGTAGATAAGAAAGTTTCCAGCAAACGTCAGGAGCAGAAAAAGGGTAAGTTTATTGTCAAGTAACTCTTTATAGTTCTCCTTTTCCTTATACAGGTGGAAAAGCACAATCAGTGACCACGGAAGGGTTGCAAGCAAGAATCTAAAGGGAAAAGAAACGTACCTTTTGACGGTTTCGAGCAAATTAAACTGAGCGGGAGCCCGAGAAGTAACCTCTGAGAAAAGGGTTTTCAAAGCTTGTTCTGTCGGAACGGCAAGTATCCAGCTAACGAAAGGAACAATTCCTGAAATAAACCCAATTAGATGATTTAAAGAAAAGAGTCCTTTTAAATCTTTCTTTAAGAAAAAGTAAACAAATACAGCTATCAGGAAAAAGTGAAATGCTGGAAAACCTTTTGTAAGGGCTGCAAGGGAGGTAAAGAAGTACCCTAAAAACCAGGCTACCTTCTCCCTTTTCTTTTCCATGAAGTAGTACCAGAGAAGAATAGATGATGAAACAAGGAAAGTGAAAAGTGTATCTGGTTCACACTTTGTTGAATACCCGAAGAGAACCATGAAAAATGTTGGAAATACAACTGCCGAGAAGAGTGCTACTCTTCTTTCGAAAAACTTAGAGGAAAAGAAGAAGATAAGAACAGAGGTTAGAACAACAGACAGAATAGAGGGAATCCTCAGTGAGAGTTCAGACACAGAATCCAAAACTGTTGAGAAAAGTGCTAAGACCCAGTTGTGGAAAGGAGGTTTCTTAAAGTATGGTTCAAGAAGAACAGTTGGCTGAAGGAAGTTGTGAAGCTTCAACATCTCAAAAGTTATTATTCCCCGTCTTGGCTCTTCATGGTGAAGAACTAATGTCCCAATATTTATCAAGAGCGAAAAAACGAGGAAAATCAGAAAAAGTCCGAAGGTTCTATTTACTATCTCCTTTTTCAACGGCTACCTCTTTGAAATGCTCGTCTGGAATATCTGGTTTTTCGCCTACAGGATGAAATTCTACCTCAATAGAACCACACTCAGGACATCTGAAATAACTCATCCACATCTCTTTATCTCCAATAATGTCCCTTATATCGCCTTTTTTGTTTACGTCCCTTGATCCTATGTACTCAAACTCTCCAACATTTCCACAGGTGCTGCATTTTAAAAGTTTCCTGTACATTATTACTCCTTTAAAACATTTTCCTGAGAACAATAATTTCTCTGTTATACTTCAAATTGCAACTTTAAGAGGAAGAAATGATGAAGGATAAGCGGTTCTGGATCTTAGCTTTAATCTCAATCGTTCTCCTTGTTTTGCCTAACGGTCTCTATTCGGCTTTTGATAAGGATGAACCCAAGTATCTTGAAGCAGCCTGGGAAATGGTCAAAA
>CAJXJV010000092.1 GCA_913055135.1 uncultured Desulfurobacterium sp.
GAGAAACCTTTGAATTAAAGTATCTTGCAGCCTTATAACCTGCCTCTTCGATTAAAGAAAACTTCTCTTCTTCCTTAAACTCAGATGGAACCTCTATACCGGCAAGCTCAGCAACTCTCCTGGCAGCTTCAAAAAAGCTTAGATTTTCGTATTTTTCAACAAAAGTAATTGCATTCCCACCTACACCACATCCAAAACACTTGAATATCTGCTTCTCGGGGCTTACAACGAAGGAGGGAGTCTTTTCGGGGTGGAAGGGACAAAGGGCTGTATAGTTCCTGCCTACTTGCTTTAGCTGGATATAATTTGATACTATATCTACGATGTCAACTCTTGAAAGAAGCTCCTGAACAAAAGAGTAGGGGATTTTTGGGCTCCCCAATTATATCACCTCTTGTCAATGGTCTGAGTGCCTACCTAAAAATTATTCACGATCACAACAAAGTCAACTTATCTTCTGTAATAGGAAAAGAGGACAAGAAGGCAACCCAGAAAAACAGAAACATCTGCAACGTTAAATGTAGGCCAGTGGTAGGATGCGATATAAAAATCCAGAAAATCGATAACCTTTCCGTAAACAATCCTATCGTAGAGGTTCCCTGCTGCTCCCCCAAGTATCAAGCCTAATCCCAGATTAAAGAGCTTGTTGTTCACAGATTTAAAGAAAATGTAGTAGAGAATCCAAACAGCAACTATGGTTGGTATAATTAGAAGAAATACTTTTCTAACTATATCATTACTGCCGGAGAAGATACTGAATGCAGCGCCCTTGTTTTCCGCATATCTGAGATCAAAGAAACCGGGAATTACAGAAAAAACTTTTCCAAACAGGAACTTCTCCGCCGCCAACTTAGTCACTCTATCCACAATAAACGATAAAACAGCAACCATCAAAGCCTGAAATCTCACAAAACCTCCTAACAGTAAACAAATTGATAGATGACATCAGAAATCCAGTGAAAAATTATAGGAGCCAATATAGAACCGCTCCCTTCGTAAAGGTACCCCATTATAAGAGAAGGGAAGAAAACTTTAAACATAACAGGATTGTAGTAGATAAGTACATGTGCAGTAGCAAAGAGGAAGCTGGAAGCAAAGTTGGCCTTTGAAATGGGCCCTATAAAAGGTTCGTTCTCCATTTCCGAGTATAAATATCCCCTAAAAAAGGTCTCTTCAACAACGGCAACTGTAAGGTAAAAAAGAACAATATTTAGAAAGCCTTTAGACGGCAAAAGAGAGATATTACCTATCTTACTGCAAACCAAAACATATAGAGGAAGAATCAGAAGGGAAGCACCAACTCCCCAGATAAGTCCCCTGAAAAAGTTCTTGTAACCCAACTCCTCTGGAGCCTTTTTCAGGATCAAAATAGGAATGCCAACCATTAGAAAAAAGTTAATCATAGCTGAATACTCTTTGAAAAACCTTACCGTTATAGCCGATACAACAATTACTACAAAGTAGAATTTTAAAAAACTGCGGCTTTTACACATCTTCAAATTCAAATTGAGGCACTCCTTTTGCTAAAATTTCCAGAGTAGATTATGCAACAAAGACCTATCTGATACTTTAACAAAATTCTAACAGTTAGATATGAAATTTCGAGAAAGAGGTGAAAAATGGCAAACTACTCTGTGAAGATCTTTGTTACCTACAGGAAAGGAGTTCTTGACCCACAGGGAGTAGCAGTAGAAAAAGCAGCCCATAGCCTTGGTTTTGAGAAGGTTGGGAATGTCAAAGTCGGAAAGTATATAACCATGAACATTGAAGCAGGATCTCCTGAAGAAGTCAAAAAAGAAATTGAGGAGATGGCAAAGAAGTTCTTAGTAAATCCTGTGATAGAGGAATACACATACGAAATTGAAGAGGTGAAAGAATGAAATTTGGAATTCCTGTCTATCCCGGCAGTAACTGTGACAGAGACGTAGGATGGGTTATTGAAAAGGTTTTAGGCCACGAAGTAAGGTATCTGTGGCATAAAGAGAGAGACCTATCCGGCATTGACTGTATCATCGTACCTGGAGGCTTCTCTTACGGCGACTATTTAAGAGCAGGTGCAATGGCAAAGCTCTCTCCTGTTACAGAAGCTATCTGTGAATTTGCAGAGAGAGGTGGTCTTGTAATGGGAATCTGCAACGGATTTCAGATTCTATTAGAAGCCGGGTTGTTACCGGGCGCAATGTTACCCAACAAAACACTCTCTTTTATCTGCGAGTTTGTCCATCTAAAGGTTGAAAATAACGAAATTCCATTTACTCATCTCTATGAAAAAGGAGAAATCCTGAGAATTCCCATAGCCCATGCAGAAGGAAACTATACCTGCACCCCTGAAACGTTGAAAGAATTAGAAGAGAATGGGCAGGTAGTTGTTAGATACTGTTCACCTGAAGGAATTGTTTCAGAAGAGTTCAATCCTAACGGTTCTCTTAACAACATAGCCGGTATTTGCAATAAGAAAGGAAACGTTTTTGGATTGATGCCCCACCCAGAGAGAGCTTCTGAGGCTATCGTGGGAAGTGTAGATGGTTATAGAATGTTTGAGTCTATAGTAAGGTCTGTTCTCGTTTAATTGGCTGCGGGAGCGGGAAATAAAAGGAGTTTAACAATGAAAGTTCTTCTACTTTCAGAAAACATACCTCAACTGAATGAAAGTAAAGAAACACTTTTGAGACACGCTCACTTTACGTTCTTAGTTGATGGAATATCAAGAGCTTGCTCCCATCAGCTTGTGAGACACAGACCGGCATCTTACAGCCAGCAGTCCCAGAGATACGTCGCGATGAAAAACTTTCCCTACGTTACTCCAGATTCAGTCAAAGGAAAATTGGTTGAAATAGAGGGTAAAAAGTATTGCTACGATGACCTCATGGCTTTCATTGGTAGATTTTACGAGGCTTTGGTTGAAGAAGGTGTTCCAAAAGAGGATGCAAGGTTCGTTCTTCCCAATGCTTGCACAACAAGAATTGTTTTCACAATGAACGGTGAAGAGCTGGTTCACTTCCTGAGATTGAGAACCTGCACTCGGGCTCAGTGGGAAATCAGGAAAATGGCCATAGAAATGCTTAAATTATTACAGAGCAAATATCCAGAACTTTTTAAAGATGTGGGACCGAACTGCTACTACCTTGGTTACTGTACAGAAGGGAAAATGAGCTGTGGCAGACCAGAAGAGGTAAGAGCTTACTTTGCCTCTCTCTGTAAGGGGGAAGAATGATAAAACTGATAGAGAAGACAGCAGGAATATTAAAGAAACAGGACGTTGAAAACTTTGACATCTACGCTGTTGAATCTTCAGGTTTTACAGTCGAAGTGAAGAAAGGGAAAGTCGAGAAGATAAAAGTTCCCGTAAAGAAAGGACTGTCCATAAGAGCTGTTGTAAACGGAAAATTGGGTTTTGCCTATACAACCGATGTTTCAGATGAAGGGATAAGAATTGCTATTGAATGTGCAAGGGAAAATGCTAAAAGTGCTTCTCCAGACGATTATTCATTTTCCATGCCTGCCAGTAATTCCCTCGATTTTCTTCTCTACGATGAACGGTACGAAGAAATTCCAGCTGAAAAAAAGATAGACCTTGCGCTGGAACTTGAATCAAAGGTTTATTCTTTTGATTCCAGGGTAAAAAGGGTAAGGAAGGCTTCTTATAGTGATTCTATTTCAACGGTTTACTACTATAACTCAAACGATCACAGTTTCAGTTATACAACTTCAAGCTTTGCTTTGAGTGTTCTCCTTGCAGCAGAAGAGAATGGCGAATCACAAATGGGCTGGGACTATGATGTTAAAAGGTACTTTACCGATCTCAATGTGGATCTTGTAGCAGTCAGAGCAGCAGAGAATGCTGTGGAACTCCTCGGAGCAAAACCTTTAAAGACAAAAAAAATTTCCGTAATCTTCAAAAACACGGTATTTGCAGAGATCATAGAAGCTCTATCTCCTGTATTTCTTGGAAACAATGTCCTGAGAGGAAAATCCCTTTTTGCAGATAAGCTTGGATACGAAATAGCAAACCATGTACTTAACCTTTACGATGACCCCACCCAGAAAGACGGAATGGGAACGATGCCTTTTGATGATGAAGGAGTTGCTACCAGAAAAAAAGCAATTATTGAAAGGGGTACTTTGAAAAACTTCCTTTTAGATATCTATTCGGCAAAGAAACTCAGCATGAAACCGACCGGAAATGGAATAAGAACTTCCCTATCGTCACTTCCTCAACCCGGAATTACAAACTTAGTTGTTGAAAAGGGAGCTTTAGGACTGGAAGAGCTGATAAAAACTCCAGAAGAGGTTCTGTTAATAACAGATGCCATGGGAATTCACACAATAAATCCTATATCTGGAGAGTTCTCTATCGGCATAAGCGGTATATACTTCAAGGACGGTGAGAAAGTTCAACCTGTTGCAGGGATGACCGTTGCTGGAAACATTAAGGAACTCCTCAACGGCATAACAGAAGTTGGAAGAGACCAGAGGTGGCTTGGAAACATTTGCAGCCCCTCAGTACTTGTTAAATCACTAACTGTGAGTGGAGAATGAAAGAGAGAAGAAGAGAGAGGTTAAGATCCCTCTTAATAAGGGAACTTTCAGACATCATAAGAACTGAAATTGACTTGCCGGACAACGTTTTTGTTACAGTTCATGACGTTCATCTGTCAAAAGATGGTAGCAGAGCAACCGTTTTCATTTCCGCTTTGAGAAAAGAGGATGCACTAAAAGCACTTGAAATACTTAACAGAGCTGCCGGTTATATCCACCATATCCTCGGTAAGAGATTAAAATTGAGAGTGGTTCCAAGACCAGAATTTGTCATATCCTCAGGAGATTTACTATGAACCTATCAAGAGAAGAAATTGCAAATCTTATAAGAGATTTACAGGGAAAAATTTTGATAACAACTCACAAAAATCCTGACGGAGATGCTATAGGAAGTTCCCTTGGCTGGTATAACTATCTAAAACGGCTGGGAAAAAACGTAAAAGTAATATACAGAGATAGGATACCTTTCTTTTTCGACTTCCTTCCCGGCGTTGAGGAAATAGATGTAACTGAGGAAATAACAGAAGAGTTCGACTGGGTTATCATTACAGATGTTTCCGAACCCAAAAGAACGGGCTTTGAAAATATACCGGCGAAGAAATCGATAGTGATTGATCATCACATAACAGCAGAGCCTTTCACTGATTACTCAATTGTCGAACCAGAAATATCCAGTACCTGTGAACTCTCTTACGAGATAATGAAACTGATCGATCCGACTCTCATAGAATATCCGGTTGCTCTTTCCATATACACAGGAATTGTCACAGATACAGGAAGCTTCAGTTACAACAACACATCTCCCAGAACTCACACAGTTGCTGCTGAATTGATAGAAAAAGGAATCAATCCCTATTTAGTGACAAAAAAAATCTATGAGAGAAACAGAATAAATAGGTTTAAACTTTTAGAAGTCGTGCTGAAAACACTTGACTTTGCCGTCGAAAATAAAGTTGCCCACATAACACTCTTTAAACGATTCTTAGAAGAGACAGGCGCTTATCCTGAAGAATCTGAGGGATTTATAAACTATCCCCGCTCCATCATGGGCGTTGAAGTTGCAGTATTCTTCAAAGAGATAGAACAGGATAACTGGAAAGTATCTCTCCGTTCCAAAGGAAAGGTAAACGTGGCGGAAGTTGCTAAAAAGCTCGGTGGAGGGGGGCACAAAATGGCAGCAGGTTTCGAAGCAAAAGGCTCATTAAAAGAGATAAAGGAGAAACTTTTTCAGGAATTAGAGTTAGCCCTTGAGTCTGCAGAGTTCGAAAAAATTGGAAACTGAT
>CAJXJV010000093.1 GCA_913055135.1 uncultured Desulfurobacterium sp.
GCTCAGCAGGTCCCTTGTATGGTCTGAGCCAGATCCAGAACTTGTGATCCTTGTGAAGATGACCGTAGTCAATAACCTTCCAGTCTTTAAGACCATGCTTTTCAGCAAACTCTGTAGCAAGTGGGTCTTTTCCAACGACGAACCTTCTGAGGGTTCCGCCCTTTCTTGCAATTTCAACAGTTGGTGCAGGCCATTGAACACCATCTGGTCTCTCAAGGAGAACTTCATAGGTAGCACCTGCAAGTGTGCTATCACGTCCCTTTGTAACTTCCTGCGCATATTCATGCCATACTTTCTTGGAGAGCTCCCACCATGGGTCTCTCTTGGCAGCCTCAATGAAAGGAGCCACACACTGATAAACGGCTTTAGCCCTTGCACGAAGCTTCGGATCTCTCTCTTTCTTAAGCTTTTTAGCAAGAGCCAGAGCAGCGTTAACAATCTGCCAGAGTTCCGGCATTGCCTGTCCCGGAGCTTTTACAGCTTTAGGAGTGAGCTGAGAACGTCTCTCCGTACAACCGTAAACTCCAGTCTTCTCAAAGTGGAACGCACATGGAAGGATTAGGTTTGCCAGCTCTGTGGTTCTTGTCGGGAAGATATCAGAAACAACTACAAAGACATCATCCCTTGCAAACCCCTCACGGAATCTCCTCATGTTTGGAAGGGATTGAAGTGGACTTGTCTCCTCAATCCAGATGAAGTGAATCGGCTTGAGCCCTGGAAATCTCCTCTTATCCTCTTCTGTATAGGAAATAGCAGAGAACATCTTAACTGTGTGGTAACCGGGCTTTGGAGGAATTGTTCCCTCTGGAACTCCCCAGATTCTCTCAAGCTGATTTCTGAGTTTCTTACTCTTAACAACTCTGTGTCCTGGAAGGATATGACAGAGTCCTCCACCCTCTCTAACACCACCACAGGCGTTTGGCTGTCCTGTAAGGGAAAGAGGATCTGCACCGTCCTTTCCAAGGTTACCAGTAAGCATGTGCATATTGCTTACAAGGTTGTTAATCCATACACCCCTTGTCCTCTGGTTAAGTCCCATCGTCCAGATGGATACAGTTTTTGTCTTTGCAACCCTTCTTGCAACCTTCTTAATCATTTCAGGAGTTATGTTACCACCACAAACTTCTGCTGCATATTCAGGAGTGTATTTGGCAAGGAACCTCTTGTACTCCTCAAATGAGACCGGATGTCCAATCAGAGGAACTTTATCCTTACCCTTGGTAAAGATATGGAATGAACAGTACTTCTCTACAAACTCCTTATCATAAAGTCCTTCGTAAACAATAACATGAGCAATCGCGTTCATAAGAGCAAGGTCTGTACCCGGCTTAAACTGCATGTGGATGTCAGCAATCTTGGACGTCGGAGAAACCCTTGGGTCAACGTTGATTACCATTACTTCCTGTGGATTGGAAAGCTTACGCTTCATAATACGACGGTAGAGAATCGGATGGCATTCTGCAGTGTTTGAACCGATGATGAAGATTGTGTCAGCTTCCTCAAAATCCGCATAACCCCCTGCAGGCTCATCAGTTCCAAAGGATGTCAGGTATCCTCCAACTGCAGAAGCCATACAGAGCCTTGGGTTACCTTCTACGTGGTTTGTACCAACACATCTGAAAAACTTCTGGAACAGGTAAGTTTCTTCTGTAAGAGCCTGTCCAGAACCGTAGTAGGCAATTCCGGTCCATCCCATTGGACCCCATTCACCTTTCTTGATGGCTTTAATCATCTCATCAGCAATGATTTCAAAAGCCTTCTCCCACGAAATTGGCTTAAATGGTTCTTTCTTACTCTTTCTATAGAGAGGCTGTGTAAGTCTATCTGGATGCCTGAAAATCTTGTAGAAAAGCATTCCTTTCATACAGAGGAAGCCAAAGTTGATAGCAGAATCTTTTTCACCTCTGATGATAGCAGGTCTGCCATTTTTAAGACCAAGCCATACTTTACATCCCGTTCCACAGAAACGGCATACTCCCCTTACCCACTCATAACCTGCTTCCTTCTTGTAAGCAGGTGAGTTCTTAACCTCGGCAGGAATCTGAACAAGATTTTCAGCTTTTGCTTCTTCTACGCCAATACCGTCAGCCTTTATCTTCAGGTTAACTCCTACAAGAGATGCTGCTGTCAAAGCTGCACTCTTTTTCAGGAAGTCCCTTCTTCCAACTCCCATCGTACCCTCCATAATGGATTATTTTTTACTTGTTTGCACCAAAGTCTTTTGCAGTTTTAATCTTTCCAACACCACTACCATGGAACTCAAAGATATGCTCCTGATGGCAATCCCAGCATTTCATACCTGGCTTTTTCTTCTGCATTGTTTCAAGTTCATGGAAATGACATGCAGCACACTTTGTAAGAGGCGGAGTCTTGTGGAAATCGTCAAGTGTTCCATGACACTGGAAACACCTTACGTTTGCAACAGCGTGTTTTGAATGTGCCCACTGCTTGTAAACATCTGGAGTTGTCTGTCGGTGACAGACCCTACATTGCTGCTGTTGAGGTGGTAGATTTCGAACAACGTTTGGTGGTACCGGGTGCTGATCTGCCAGCGCCATACCACCGCCGGCTACTATCAAGCCTGTCAGCAGTGCTAACGTTTTTACTTTCACTTTACACCTCCCCAAAAGGTTGTTTTAGCCTTATTCACGGTTCGCTTCCCCTTCCTTCTTTCCAAATATCTCTTTTATCTTAGCTTCAAGGTCAAAGCCGTGACCAACGTACCAGTGGCACGTTAAACAATCTCCGCTAATTTCACCTGCTTTGAGTTTCTCGTGCATGATGTTGTCCGGCAACTCCTCGTGACACCTCTCACAATTTGATACAAACACGTAGTGATCCCTCTCCTTTCTCTTCTCCATCCAGTACTTAACATCTCCATCGTGCCCACCGGCAAAGAAGTGGACAATAAGGTCGTTCGTTCCAAACTTACTCTTGTTGATTAAATATGATACCACATTGTTGTGTGGCAGGTGACAGTCAGCACAACCTGCTCTGACTGCTCCTCTTTTGTTACCAAGAGGACCGTGAGGACCTCTCTCCCAGGCTTCAAACATGGGTTTCATCTCGTGGCAGGAACCACAAAAAGACGGTTCAGCAGTGCTTTCAATCATCTGGGCAGAAATAATAGCCCCTATACCGGCTACTATGAAGCCGATGATACCCCCTGTCAGTAAAGCTTTTTTCTTCTCCGTCACCCTATACCTCCTGTATCGGCTTAAGCATAATTTTATCACAATTCAAATCAATAATCATAGTCCTCAAAATAAGGTTTTAACTCTTTTACCTCTTTTCCATCAGGATTGATTGAGAGCATTGAAGAGTAACATTTAAAAACCTGTTCCATCTTCTTCTTCTTCAGGTATATCTGTGCAGCCTTCCAGTAGTAATCGTAAGCTTCTCTCTCCTTCTCCTCAGCATCAAGCAAAACAGCTTTCATATAGAGGTAATCGGGATTGTCTTTACTGCAGGTTTTCCCTGCTTCTTCCATCTCTTCTTCTGCATCTGGATAGTCCGACACACTTATATACTTATCTGCAAAAAGAAGATGTCGAATACATTCATCGAGAGAGTTAACAGAAGAAGGAAGAGGAGTAGGCACTTCGACTCCCGCTCCTGCAGGGTTTCTTTCGGGAAAGGAAAGAGGCGCAACCGAGCTTTTTTGCGAAGTTGCACATGAGAAAGAGAAAATAAAGAAAGCAAATAAGATCTTACGCATCTTCTTTACCTTTAAGGAGTTTTAAGTATCTGGATTCTGGGTTAAGCAACTTTAACTTTTTAACTACCTCTTTATAACCTGTTTTATCTCCTTTCTTCTTCAGAATAAGAGCAGCTTTGTAGTAAGCCTCTTCTGCTGCTTCGGAATCTTCGCCCGTCGATTCTTCTGAGATACCACTGAGAAGGTTCCCCATCTGATAGTAGGCAATAGCATTATCGGGGTCAACCTTAACTGCCGTCTGAAATTCCTTCATGGCTCTTGATATAAAGGAGTACCTTTCTTCATTTATTTTTTCTTCCTCTTTTGTGGTCTCTTCATAGAGTCTATCAAGTTCTTTCTCTGCAATTCCTGCCTTCTTCAAAAGTTTGCTATAAAGCTCCTTCTGCTTCTCATCAAATGCTTCCGGAAATAGCTTTTTCATAATATAGAGGTTCATAAGTTCTGCTGTTTCAAAGTAGTTAAATCCTTTCTTTTCAAGTTTTTTCTCAAAATCCATAAAAGCTTTTTTCTCTTTAGAGCTTTTCAGATTCATTGCTTTTTTAAAGTAGAGCATACCAAGAAGCATGTGGAGGTCGGACTTAACCTTATAAATTCTATCGTCTTTTAAACGAGCATTACCAGCTTTTGCATTTGGAACTTTTGCTCCGGGATTTTTCCGATAAAGAGGTTCTATTTCCCTTAGAGCCTCTTCTGCCTTTTTTATTCCGCTGTCGAATTTATGGTTGTGGTAGTCTGAGTAAATACAGTAAAAGTAGAGGGGAGGATTCTTTAAGAACTTTTCGGGACAGACAATTTCACTTTTTCTATGAACATTTTTCCCTTTTTCTTCGGCATACAGACCTGCGCTCAGGGTAGCTAAAATCAAAATGGAGAGGAATAGAAGAGAAGTTAATTTTTTCAAAGTAACCTCCTGAAATCAAAGATGAAGAGGGGGCTTTTGCCCCCTCTATTGTGTTATTCAGTAGCGGACTGACCGTAACGCTTGGCGTAGAACTCAGCAATCTTTCTGATTTCCTCTTTGGACATTCCCTTGAACCACTTGTGGTATGGGTTGCTGAAGAGCTTCTTCTTAAACTCAGCCCATGCTCTCTTATCAGCTCTGCTTCCCTTCGTTGCAACAATCCTGTCAGCCTCAGGAAGCATCTTGAAGTAGAAGTTGTTAGCAACAATGAAAAGACCGTGCCAGTGTGTCCAGTCTGGGTCCATCATAGCAATACCGTGTCTTGCCCTACGTCCTTCGTGGTGCCAGAGGAGGAAGAAATCCCACTCAATCTTGTCGTTAAACGGTGTCGGGTCAATGAGTCCCCTCTTCTTGAGGAATCCAACTATAGCCTTGGCAGGTTTTGCAAACTTCTCGTTGTAGAGCTTGACGAGTTCATCAAACTGGTAGTAGAAGGAGTCTATCCATACTCTCTGGTGACAGTTGGAACATACCTTCTTCATTTCAGCACGCTTAGCCTGCCAGTTTGGCTTGTGGATGGATATTGGAGGTCTGAGTGTCCAGGAAAGCCTTGCACCAACGTCATGAGTTCCCTTAACACCGTTTACAGTTGCTCCCATGTGACATGTTACACAGTTTGGAGCCTGATAGTAGTCCTCTCCGAGAACCCACTTGGCATTTTCAAGAGTTCCTTCAATCTCAGACTCATGAGCCTTGTAGGCAATACCGTGCTTGGATAGCTCCCAGATTTCAATCTGTGGATGGTCAGGACCCTGGTGACACTTACCACAAGTTTCAGGAAGCCTTACCTGCTTGAGGCTGAACTGGTGTCTGTAGTGACATGAAGAACAAGAACCTTTTGAACCGTCAGGGTTTACCCTTCCGATACCTTCGTTTGGCCATGGACCCTTGATTGGAAGACCGTTCTTGAGAGGAATGTTCTCTCTACCGTGACACTGAGCACAACCTACGTTGTAGAGAGCTTCACCCTCAACAATTCTTCCAACTACGTTGTCAAGAGAACCTGTAAACTGAGCAGCATGGGAGTGACGGGAGTTGATGAACTCCTTGGCTTCTGTTGGGTGACACTTACCACAGTCAAGCGGAGTCATTATAGTTGAGATTGTAAATCCGAAGTGCTGGAACGCGTC